>DUEF01000099.1 GCA_011176555.1 Caldilineae bacterium | reverse complement strand
TGCGGGGCACCGACCCCGTCATATTCTTCGAGAGCCAGCGACTCTACCCGGAGCCAGAGATCCTGGTCGAGGGAGGCGTGCCGGTCGGGTATTACGAAGTGCCCGAGGGCGAACCGGCGCTACGGCGCAGCGGCAAGGACGTCACCATCGTCACGCTGGGAGCCACGCTGTACCGGGCTTTGGCAGCGGCGGACGAACTGGAAGCGCAATACGGCCTCTCGGTCGAGGTGATCGACGCCCGCTTCATCAATCCCCTGAACTACGGCCCCATCATCGACTCGGTGAAGAAGACCGGCCGGGTGCTGCTGGCGTCCGACGCCTGCGAGCGCGGCTCCTTCCTGCACACCATGGCCTCCAACATCAGCCAGTTGGCCTTCGATTATCTGGATGGCCCCGTGGCCGTGGTCGGCTCCCGCAACTGGATCACCCCGCCAGCGGAGCTGGAAGATGGCTTCTTCCCGCAGAAGGAATGGATCATCGACACGCTACACGAACGCATCCTGCCTCTCCCCGGCCATCAGGTTTCCACCGTGCAGACGACAGGCGAATTGCTGCGCCGGAATCAGGCGGGCACGTAGGAGCGGGCAATAGAAAACGGGTAACGCTTCAAAATCAGATCGGGTAGGGCTTATCTTCGGCAAACAGCCGCTGGTCGTTGCTCAAGATAAGCCCTCGCGCTCGGCTATTCGGCTATCCCACCCAATCGCGGTAAAATAGGCGAATCCTATCACGAGTCTGTTGCAAGATGATGGACTCATTCGCTCTATTGCCCAACAGCCATGCCCGCCAATCTGGTACGCCACAAAAACACACTGGCCCTACTCCTTATCCTGCTGCTGGCCGCGGGGCTGCGTTTTTACGCGCTGGATGACCAGAGCTTCTGGGCGGATGAAGGCAATTCGGTCGTGCTCGCCGGCAAAGAGTGGGGCGAAATCGTGCGCGCGGCCGCAGCCGACATCCATCCCCCGGCCTACTATCTCATCCTCAGCGCCTGGGGAAAGGTTTTCGGGCTGAGTGAGGTCGGGGCGCGCAGTCTGTCGGCGCTATTTGGCGTGCTGCTGGTGTGGATTGTCTACCTGCTGGGTGCGCGCTTGCGCAATTCCCTCACGGGCTTGATTGCCGCCGCCCTCGCCGCCGTCAACCCCTTCCTCATCTTCTACAGCCAGGAAGCGAGGATGTACGAGCTGCTGGCGCTGTGCGCGGCCATCACCGCCTATGCGCTGGTTCTCTGGCTCGCGCCCACTCGCAGCCCCGTCCACTCGCACTCCCGCGCCGCCGCCGCAGTGCTTTACGGCATTTTCGCCACCCTCGGCCTCTACACGCACTACGCCTTCCCCATCCACCTCATCGCCCTCAACCTCGTCTTCTTCACCCAATTCGCAATCCGCACCACGCACCACGCAACACGCAACACGCAACACGCAACACGCAATTGGCTCCTCCTCCAACTCACCCTCCTCCTCTTCTTCCTGCCCTGGCTACCCACGGCCCTGCGGCAGCTCACCACCTGGCCGGCCCCCGCGACAACACTCAGCCCGGGCCAGGCTCTGACCGCGACCTTTCAACTCTTCCTCTGCGGCCCCACCTCTTGCCTCGACACGGCCCTCCTACTTCCCGTCGCTGTCATCATCCTCGCCCTGCTCGTCATCGCCCTCCTCCCCAGATGGCCGACGCGGGGCTCCTGGCTGGAAATGGCCCTCCCCTTGCTCTGGCTGCTCACGCCCCTGGCGGCGATGTTCGCCTTCGGCGTCTTCTCTCCCGTTTTCTTCAAATTCCTCATCATCGCCGTCCCCGCCTACCTCCTCCTCCTTGCCATCGGCATTGATCGCCTGACCTGGGCATCCGGCCGGACGCCCCTACCCCGCGCCCGCTGCCTGCTCCCGGCCCTTCTCGTCGCTTTTCTGGCCCTGCCCTCGCTTCAAGCCCTCGACCGCTACTACCACGACCCCGCCGTCGCCCGCGACGATTACCGCAGCATTGCACTTTATGTCAAGGCAATTGCGGACGAACATGACGCCGTCATCCTCAACGCTCCCGGCCAGATCGACGCCTTCAGCCAGTACGATCACGGCGACGCCGCCCTCTACCCCTTGCCCCGCACCCGCCCCCTGGATGAACCCGCCACCATCGCGGAACTCGACCGCATCCTGGCAGAGCACAACCGCATCTACGCCATCTACTGGGCCACCGAACAATCCGACCCCGAGGGCGTGATCGAACGCTACCTGGCGGAGCGCGCCTTCAAAGCCTGGGATAGCTGGGTGGGCGATTTGCGTTTCGTGGCCTACAGCGCCGAGCCGCCGCCCGCCGCGACCCAACTTGTCTTCATCCCCCGTTTTGGCGACCACATCAAGCTCGACGCCGTCGGTTTCAACACCGACCCGCTCCAACCCGGCGACATCGCCCAGGTGCTGCTGCGCTGGACGACCGACGCCCCCCTGGACGAAAACTACAAAGTCTCCCTGCAACTCCTCGACGCCGTCAATCAGGTGGTGGCGCAGGTGGACAGCGAGCCGGTCGGCGGCAAGCGTCCCACCAGCGCCTGGCAGGCCTTCGAGACCATCGACGATCCCTACGGCCTGCCCATCCCCCTGGCCACGCCGCCCGGCGACTACCCGCTGATCCTGGCCATTTACGATCCGCAAACCGGCGTCCGCCTGCCCGTAACCACCAACGAAGGCGTCAGCGATCACTTCCAACTGGGTGCAGTGCGCATCGACGCCCCTGATCAAGCCCCGCCGTTGGCCGTGCTTCCGACCCGCTATCCTGACGAGGCCATTGTCGGACCGTTCACCTTTTTGGGGCATAATCGCTTCAAACAGGGCTTCGGCCATGCGCCCGACACCCCCCTGCTCCCCGGCGACGCCCTACACCTCACCACCTTCTGGCGCGCCGACGCGCAGCCCGAGGGCGACTACGCCTTCGAGCTCCGGTTGGACGACGCGCCTCTCGGTCGGTTCCAGTTGGCAGGGCCGGGCTACGCCACCAGCCAGTGGGAGCCAGGATTCCCCTGGCGAGGCGAGCACACCGCCATCCTCCCCCCGGAACTGGCGACCGGCGGCAAACACACCCTGCTCATTCAACTTTTAGGCCCAAACGGCGAAGCCGTCGGCGAGCCCATCCCCCTCGAACCGCCGTTGATTTACTGAATCTGTAGACCGGTAGACCCGAAAACCGGAAAACCGGGGATGCTTGCACCCTGGTCTACTGGTTTTCCGGTTTCCTGGTCTACGGTTTTCTCAATCTAAGGAACAACAAAGACGCCCATGAATATGCACCATATCGTCGTCGGCATGTTGCAAGTCAACTGCTTCCTGCTTGTCGACGAAGCCACCCGCGACGCCATTCTCATCGACCCCGGCGACAACGCCCCCGCTGTTTTGAACCTGATCGAACGGGCCGGCGCGAACGTGTCCCGCATCGCCAACACCCACGCCCATT
>DUEF01000098.1 GCA_011176555.1 Caldilineae bacterium | reverse complement strand
GATTGGGCGGGTCAAACTGGTGCGGCACACTGATCACGGCCGGGATGTCGTGATGGAAGTGCTGGGGCCGGGGCAATTACTGGGCGAGATGGCAGTGCTGGACGGTCGTCCCTATTCCACCACCGCCCAAACCCTGGAAGAAGTGGCTGTTGTCGCCATTCCCCGCCAGGATTTCTTCGCCATGCTCGAGCGATACCCCAAAGTATCGATGGGCGTCATCTCGGAACTCAGTCGCAGGCTACGCCTGGCATCAGAATTGGTGCGCAGTCTGGCCGTCGATCGGGTCGAACAACGCATCGCCCGCACGATAATGCGCCTCGCCGACATCGCCGCCTCGACCTATCCCGGGCAGGAAGACGCTATCCTCATCGATCTGCCGCTCACCCGGCAAGATATCGCCGAGATGACAGGCACGACCGTTGAAACCGCCATCCGCGTGATGAGCCGTTTCCGCAAGCAGGGCATGATCTCCAGCGTCCGTGGGCGGATCCTGGTCACGGATCAAAGCGCGTTGCAGCGCGTTTCGCAGGGCCTATAGCCAAAACTGGGTGGCGAATGCTACAAATCAAGGCGCAGCTTATCCAGCGAAAGACATACGGCGTCAGCCAGGAGTTGCGCCTGTTCGCCCCAAAACTAGCGCAGCGGCTAACGGCCGGACAGCCCGTATTGGTGCGCACAGGTTGGGGACTGGATTCCTACTTGCGGCGGAGCTTCCATCCCGTGACGATTGACGCCGAATCCTGGACATTGCGGCTGCCGCCCAGTGGCGATAGGGGACATGCCTGGCTACGAATGGTTCCTGAGGGCAGCGAATTGGATTGCCTGGGCCCCATCGGCGTCGGCTATACTTTGACCGATGGCGCTCGCCATGTTCTCTGCCTGGGGGAAGGCGAAATGGCCTGGGCGCTATTGCCCGCCGTCACCCAAGCGGCGGAGCGACGCCTGTCCGTCACGCTGGCGGTTGGAGCCGCCTCCGCCCGCTACACCATACCCGCCAATCGCCTACCGCTCGCCGTCGAATACCGCGTGGTCACCACAGATGGCAGCCGGGGACGAAAAGGCCATCTGGCGGCGCTGCTGCCTGAATTGCTACCCTGGGCCGACGCCATCCTCGCCGCCGGCTCCATCGATTTCTATCACCAACTGGCCGAATCCGTACAAACGCAAAGAGGAATGCTCGTGCAAGGCTTTGTCCAGGCGCTTTACCAGACATCATTTCTCTGCGGAACCGGCGCTTGCCTCAGTTGCGTCGCCGATATAGCCGGAGGACGCCGCCGCGTCTGCCTGCGCGGCCCCGTCTTCGACCTCGTCGATCTCCTGCACTGAGGAACAGTCGACAATCAACGACAAAACGGCAGCACGACTGATCGACCAACCCAGTCTCCAATTGAAATCGCAGGCTGGCGCAAAAAACGACTCGGAGCCGACTGCGACGACAGTTTCCCCACCACACAACCACCCGCCCCAAATGCCTATCGAACTCGCTCCCCACAACAAACGTGGTCTGACCCTTGATTCCCCCTTGATCGCGGGAAGCGGAGCTGTGGGCTATGGCGAGAACTGGGCGCCCGGCCTGACCTGGGATCTCTTTGGCGCTGTCGTCACGGCTCCGCTGTCCGTGCGCCCGCGCAAAGGTCTGACCCCGCCCCGTCTGGCTGAGATCCCGGCCGGATTCCTGTTCTCGACCGGCGATCATAATCCCGGCTTTCGACGCGTGCTCCAACGGCAAGCCCCGCTCTGGCGACGGGTGCAAACGCCTGTCATCCTCACCCTGGTCGGGGGCGAGCCCGGCGACAGGGCGTGGATGGCGATGCGTCTGGAAGAAATCGAGGGCTGGGTGGACGGCATCGAACTGCCCGTGCCCGAGGATGCGAACCTGGGCGAAGCCAGCGCCTTCATTTCTGCGGTGCGACATGTCACCACCCTGCCCATCCTGGTGAAATTACCCGCCACGCGCGCCGCTCATCTGGCCAGAGCCTGCGTGGTGGCCGGCGCTGACGCCCTGGTGGTGGGTGCGCCGCCCCCCGCTCTCTATCCCACCGAGGAGGGAAAGCTACTGGAAGCGCCTCTGGCCGGCCCGGCTGCGTTTCCCTTCACCTTGCGAGCACTGCGCCGGGTGGCCGCGCTCGATCTTGGCGTCACCCTAGTCGCTTCTGGCGGCGTCCACACCCTGGACGACGTGGCGTTGTGCCTGGACGAAGGCGCCGACGCCGTGCAAATTCGTAGCCTGATTTGGACAGATCCGGCGGCGGCCAAACGCCTGGCCCTGGACGTTCAGGCGTTTGTCGAATCTCCCTGGGCCGCGCAGCCGGACGAGGCATAGATCAATGCGAACCCGACACCAACTCCACGGCGAGCCGATCCTCTTCCGAACCGACGATGCACGCATTTGCACTCGCCTGCAAAAACAGTGGGCTCCTTTTGCGGTGGAAGCCACGCAAAACGGTCGGGCCGATGCCACAAGTCGGGCGCAGAACCGAACCATCGAGATGCGCCTGAGCACGTCCTCTGCGCCACCCCCGCCGCCACCTTATCCTCCTCTTTCCACCGGCCCCACCACGACCTACTACCTCTCCGGGAATCGCCTGACCGCCTACATTCCTCACTGGGGCCGTTTCGACATCGATCTTAAAACAGCCAGGGTGGAAGGAACGATCACGCCGGCCTGCATCAGCACGTATGGCGTCTTCGAAGACATGATTATCGTGGCGTTAGCCCCGCTGCTCCGTCGCCGGAGATTCTACGCCATCCACGCCTTCGCCGCGTCCATCGATGGCCGCGCCGCCATTCTGATCGGTGATATCGGTGCGGGAAAATCCACCACAGGCATCAGCTTGCTCTGCCAGGGCGCACGCTTGATCTCCAACGACTCGCCTTTGCTGCACGTGACTGAGGGCGGCAAGGTCGAATTGTGCGCCTACCCCGGCCTGCTTAGCACCTATCCCGACACGCTCTCGTGGTTCCCCGACCTTTCTGGCACGCTCGACCGGGCGGAACGCCTGGATGGCAGCGAAAAAATATCCTTTGCCCTGGACGACATCTGGCCAGATCGATGGGAGATGTCGGCTTCGCCGACCGCTCTCTTTTTCCCGAGCATCATCCCCGGACTC
>DUEF01000097.1 GCA_011176555.1 Caldilineae bacterium | reverse complement strand
GGTGCAGGGAGATGGTCGGGCCTACCGCTTCCTGCACGAAAGCAGCGACGCCATCGTGGCCTGGGCCGAGGCGGGCGCGCCGACATTGGCGCTGGACACCACCGAAGCATGGGTGGTGGATCGGCTCGGCGACGCCAGGCTGGTGCGCGACGGCCTCGCCTCCGACGCCGACGGGCGCAGCGACGGCGCGCTCACGCTCAAGCTATCCCTCGATCCCATCGTCATCTGGCCCATCCATGCCCCAGGAGCCGCAGATGGCTGATCCGTCGCAGACAACGGTCGGCATCAACCGGCAGCGGTGGTTGCAGGTTTTCGTTGGCCTCCTCATCGCCATCTTCATCTTCTATTTGCTGGTTAGCTCCATCAATTGGCGGGCGACGGTGTTGGCGCTGAAGCAGGCCAATCTCTGGTGGGTGTTAGCGGCGTTGGCCAGTATCTTCATCAATGGCGTCGCCAAATCGCAGCGTTGGCGCACGCTTTTCCCCCCGGCGCAGCCTCCCCCCAGCAGTAGCGAGACATTCGGCATTCTCATGGCGGGGCAGGTGGTGAACTTCGTCCTGCCCCTGCGTTCCGGCGACATCTTCCGCGCTTATTTCGCAGGCCGGGATCGAGGGGCCAGCACCGCCTCGGTCTTTGGCACGATTGGCGCCGAGAAATTGGTCGATGTGATCCTGGTGGGGCTGGCGGCAGCGCTGGTTTTGCCCCTGGTGGTGCTACCGTCCTGGGTGAACGCCGACGGCTCTCAGGTGGGGTTCGTGTCGCTGGTGGCGACAGCGGGCTGGTTGGGGCTGGTCCTGGCTTTGCCCGCCATCAACCGTATCCTGGCGAGATGGGGGAAGCGCTCGACGTTATCGGCGCGGCTGTCGGGCATCGTCCAGCGCCTCCTGGATGGCCTGACGGCGCTGCGGGAATGGCGACGCCTGCCGGTGCTGTTGCTGTGGACGGCCGCGGTGTGGGGGACTGCCATCACCACCAATTTACTGCTTTTCCGCGCCTTGGATCTCCCCCCCAACCTGCTCAATGCGGTGCTGGTGCTCATTTTCATCTATGGCGGGGTCAGCATCCCGGTTACGCCAGGGCAGTTAGGCGTTTTTGAAGGGATGACGGTGCTGGCGTTATCGTTGGTGGGCGTCGATCCGGCCATCGCTTTGGCCTATGCCTTGCTCTTGCACGGCCTGGTGCTGTTGCTCCCGGCCGTATTTGGTGGATTGTGGCTGTACAGACGCAGCCGATCCACCGCTGGCTAAGTAATTGTCCAAGAATAAGTTCTCGCCTATCTTTTTGCATGTCATGTCGAAGCGGAGCGAGACATCTCCCTGCAATCGTGGAGATTTTTCCTCGCTCCACTCGTCGAAATGACGCAAAAAAAGGAAGCAATTTCAGGGCAACCACTATGACGATCTTGTGCTTAATGACGCCAATCCGTTATGATACCTCCGCCGCCGACATCACCACATAAGGTGATCCGTTCGGAATCAATCCGCCCGCTCGTCTAACACTACGGATAGGATCGCTGTCCTGCAAATCATGTTCAAACAACTCCTGGCTCTGACGCTGATCGTAATCCTGTTTCTGACGCAAGTGATTGCGTTGGGGCAAGCGCGCGCCTGGAATGGCGGCTCTGGCGCAGTTTCCGGCGACCCGGTGTTGTCAGATGCCAACAACCAGATCGCTTTGGCTTTGCCGCCCACCCGTCGCCCCTCCCTCACGCCCTCGCTGACTCCGAGCAACACGCCTTCACCCCCCACCAATACGCCCTCGCCTCCGACCAACACCCCGGTCCCGCCCACAAACACCCCCGCTTCCCCCACCGATACGCCAGCACCGGGCGTCACGCCGACCGACACCTTCATTCCTCCCACCGCCACGGCTTCGCCGCCGCCATCAGAAACCGCAGAGGCGACGCCCACAAGCGCGCCGACGGCCACGCCCGCGCCCGGAGAAACCAGGACGCCCACGCCCACGGCGCTCTCTCCGCCCACCGGCACGCCCCCTCCGGGTGATGGCTCTCCCCCCGCACCCACGCCCACAACCGGCAAGAGCCCGCCCGACGATGCGGTTTCCCCCACCAGCGCGGTAACCACGCCCTCTGCTGGCGCGCAAGATGTCATCGCCGAATCCGACGCCACCGGCGCTTCAGCCGTGGCGACGCCCCCGAACATCAACCTGCTGCTGTTGATCGGCATCCTGGCGGTCATCGTCGCCTTCGCCGTGTTGGCCTATCTGTTTCGTCAAAAATCGGGGAACACGCCCCGATAGTCTCTAAAAAATAACCAACGCTTTTTCCGGAATTCACACGCCGGTGCATCATCCGTAAATCCACGGTGCTGCGCCGGCGTTTTGTTTTCCAGAGACCTCCGGGAGGTGGGTATGCAGCCGATAGCCAAACGACAATTTCGCACCCACCTCCCGAGGTCGTTCCAACTGAAAATCGCCCGGTAGCAAAAGGCCTGTAACCGCTCCGCCGATTTGATGGTAAAATGGCGACATGCCTTCTGTTGTATTGCTTCGTTCCAGCTTGCACTTCGGCGGCGTCGAACGCCAACTGCTCGATCATGCCCAGCGCTTGCAGGGCGACGGCTGGGATGTGCAGATACTCGCCCTGTTCCGCAGCGCTGGCGAACACCCGCTGGCGCAAGCTGCCGCGGCAGCGCAGATCCCGGCAGTCACCATCGCCGACCCCGGCCCCTGGAGCCTGTCGCCCCTTCGCCAACTGCGGTCTCGCCTCGCCGCCCTCTCGCCCACATTGATTCACACCTGCGATTACCGCTCCGATGTCCTGGCTTATCTCAGCCAACGCAGTCGCCCGCAGTTGGCGGAATCGCACGGACGCACAGAGGAAGGTCGGGCGATGAAGCTCTGGAATCACATCGATGGCCGGGTCTTACGACGATTGCCCGCGGTCGTGGCGGTGTCCACAGCCTGGAAAACGGCCCTGGCCGCGGCGGGGACGCCTCCCGGGCGCTTGCACGTCGTGGGCAATAGCACTGCTGTTCTCGCCCCGCCCCCCTCTCCGCCCCCTGTCCCTTTGTCTTCATCCGGCCCCCACCTGCTTTACGCCGGGCGCATCTCCCCTGAAAAAGGGCTGGATGTGCCATTACAGGCCTGGCCCGAAATCCGGAGGATTTACCCGACGGCTCAGTTTTGGGTGCTGAGCGCGACATCGCCGGGATCTTCCTACCTGCGCCGGATTGGCCCCTTGCTCGAACAGCCCGGCATCCATGCCCTTGGCCACCAACCTGATATTCGCCCCTGGCTGTTGGCCGCTGATGCTGTCATCGTTCCCTCGCGGCGGGAGGCGTGGGGCATGACCGCTTTCGAGGCGTTGTGCGTCGGTGCGCCGCTGTTGGCGACCCGGGTTGGTGGACTGCCCGATCTTTGCCGCAATGCCCCGCACGCCCACCTCGTTTCCCCCGACGATCCCACAGCCCTGATCGACGGTTTGCGCCTGCTGCTTGCGCCTGATTTTCCCCGAGGAGCTTCGCTCGGGCAGACGTATCGCTCCCAGCCTCGTTTTGATCCCGACCGGCGTCACCAACGACTACTGCGCATTTACCAGGGCCTCAGCTAAGTGGTCGTCCAGAAATAACCTCCGGGAGGTGGCCAACACCACTTCGTTTGCCGGGATCTTGGCGGCCACCTCCCGGAGGTTAAATCAGGAAATTATTCTTAGACGGTTACTAAGCCAATTCATGGCAGATCGGATATACTCTGCTCATCATCCCGCCTTGCCTTTGCCACCCATGTCCCGCCGACACTCTCGAACAGTCCTCTCATCCCCGCCGTTGAGCCTGGCCGCGGCTGCGTTGCTGATCGCCATCGTGGTGATTCCGGCCTATTTCAATATCCAGAGCAGCACCAGCTTCGAGCCGGACAAGAGCGCCCTGTTGCGCAGTTTGCTAGTCATTGCCCTGGCCGCCATGCTGCCGGAAGCGGTGCAGCGCCTGCGCTCGGGAATCAAACCCAACTGGTCGGGCATACGCCTGCCGGTGGCGTTGCTGGCGGCAGGCGTGGCTGCCATCGCCCTCTCTTCCCTGCTCGGCGTCGATTTTGTGACCAGCTTTTGGGGGAACTACGAACGCGGCTACGGCCTGCTGAGTGTTCTGACCGGGGTCATTGTTGTCGTCGTCGCCTATCGCATGGCTCGTTCCGGCCAGCAATGGCTCCTGATCGATGCTGTGCTGCTGGCTGCCGCCGCTCCCGCCCTCTACGCTCTGGCGCAGATCGTCGGCTACGATCCGGTGATCGGCCAGACGGTGAGTTTTGAACTGGGGCGACGCGCCTCGGCGACGTTGGGGAATCCGCTCTTCCTGGCGAATTTCATGCTGCTGGCTATTCCCCTGAGCCTGGCCCGCATCGCCATCGGCCCACCGTTGCGCGCCAAAGCCCGGGCGCTGCTCGGCGCCTACCTGGTTGTCCTCGTTCTGGCCCTGATCGCCACCCAGAGCCTGACCGCCCTGGGCGCAGGTCTCACGGCCGGAGCGTTTTTCATGGTCGCTTACGGAGTAAACCAGGATCGTTTCTGGTTCAGGATCGCAGGACTCGCCATCCTACTGGTCGGTTTCCTGCTTCTGCTGGCCGCCTGGATTGCTCCGCAACTGCTGCCGGCGCGCCTGGGCGATATCTTCGCCAGTGGCGGCAGCGGCGGGCAGCGCCTGTTGTTTTGGGAGGCGATTCTGCGTCTGTTTCAGCAGGAACCGCGCTGGCTGCTGACCGGTTTGGGGCCGGATGCACTTTCCCTGAAAATCGCTCCCTATCTTTCGCCGCAAATCGCGCATTTCGAGGTGGATTGGGTCTTTCGCCTGCCCGACCGCGCCCACACACTGGCTCTCGATCTCCTCAGCGCCGGGGGTGTGTTGGCGCTATCGCTTTGGTTGCTATTCTGGATTGCGCTCGTCGCCCGGCTTTTGCCCGTTTTCCCCAACCGCCCCGGCGTCTCGTTTGCGATCCTGGCGGGCGGGACCATCGGCGGCGCGACGCTGGGCGGTTTTGTGGGCTTGGCGGCGATCCCCGTCGGCCTGACGGTCGGCTTTCTTGGCGGCGTTTTGCTTCTGCTGTGGCTCGGGCCAACCGCTTCTGGTGCACAGTCCCGGCTGGCGGCGTCGTCCCCCTATCTGCTCGCCGCCTTGGTGGGACATTGGGTTTACCTGGCATTTGGTTTTGCCACGCACGCTCCCGATTTGCTGGTTTGGGTGATCATCGGGCTGATCCTGGGGTGGCCACTGGTCTGGGCCGGGAAAACAACACGGCAGACAAAAACATCGCCCGAAAAAACGACTCCCGCCCTGCACTTCCTGCTGGCCGGGATAGCGTTCGCCGCCTTCGCCTTCAGCGTCAGCGCCGCCTGGCCGGTTTCATTACCTCTGTGGCTCGGCGTCTCGGCTTTGCTGCTGGCTCTGGCCTTTGTTCTGAGCCCCGGTCGGGATCGTGACCAATGGCTCCTGGCCTTTGTCCCCACCCTCGCCCTCACCCCCGCCCTCATCCTCAATCGCACGGTCGGCCTGCCCGCCTGGTTAGCGTACACCTGGCT
>DUEF01000096.1 GCA_011176555.1 Caldilineae bacterium | reverse complement strand
GATGCCGCGGCGGAAGAAGCCGTGCGGTTCGGGTAGGTATTGCTTGATCTCGCCGCTGGCGAAGTGGTAGAAGACTGCGAAAACGGCATTGATTACCAGCAAGATGGCGAGAATGTTGTGGATGGGAACCATCAGGCCGAAATCCGCCCACCCGAACATATCTGGCCGGTGGATGATGATGCCGGTGCCGATTAGCAGCAGGATGACGATGGCCTGAGTCCAGTGCCAGAGCCGTTCGTAGAAGGTGTACATGTACACTTCTTCTAGTTCATGGGGTTTGTGCGGGTGTCGGGCTGCCTGGAACAGGCGGTAGCCGCCATGAGCAATGATGCCCAGCAATGTGCCCAACACCGCCAACCAGCCGATGATGTCGATAATTGTGATGCTGTTGTGCCCGGGCAGATAGATGTCTTCTTGCATGACATCGGGCTCGTAGAACAGAGCGCCTGTGGCGTCTGTGTGAATCTGGCCGGAGAAAGAGATGCCGGTGTTGCCAGCGAAGCTGGGCGTGCCGCCACCGGGCGCGTACGGGCCCAACGACATCGGCTGAGAGACGCGAGAGTCGTCACTGTGGCAATCGACGCAATCTCGGGTGGCCCAACCGTCCGCCACAACATTGTGGCTGATGCTGTAAGGCTGCACCTCCCCTTTGATGCGAGGATTCTGCAAGCCCAACGCCTCCAACCGTTCTTTGATCAAGTTTTCTTTGAAGTCGCTATCAACTCGCAGTTCGACTTCGTCCAACTGGCCGTCACCATTGGCGTCGAAGGCGGCTAGCACGTCAGCCTGATACTGGTCGCCGTCCAGATAAACCGCCTTCAGATCTTCTAGCCGCACAGGCCGTTCTGGATCGCCATGCACCCAAAACCAGGAGGTGATCAGATTGAAGGGGCTGAGTCGGATGACGCCATCAGCTCGTTCTTGTGGCAGTAGGATGGGGTTGTAGCCGGTCATCAAATCACGAGGGTTGCCGCATTGCCCTTCCACGCCACGATGCGTGGCGGCCGCCTTCCCGTCCAGCGTGAGGACAGTCCAATCGCTTTGCTCCAGGGCGGCTGTGTACATTTTGGGGATATGGCACGACTCGCAAGCCACGGTGTTCATATGCGCATCTTTGTACGGAAGCCAACTGTGCGTCTTTTCGGTGTCGTGGCACTCGACGCACTGGCGCATGGTTCCCTGAATTCCGGCGCCAGGGTGTGCTGCGCTGTTTTGCCTTTGGCGAATTCGTGGCTGGGGCGGTAGAGGTAATCGCCGATGTTCTGCCGCCGAGGATCGTAGCTGAGATAGTCGGGGCGGGTGATGTCCGATTCCTGCTGGTAGTCGGGGTTATTCAGGGAGAAGTGGCAGTCGGTGCATTTCACATTGCGCTCTGCGTGGATGTCCCAGGGCAGAGTGAGGTCCTCTTTGCCGGCCATGTTCATGCCCGAATCCGATAGACGCTGGCCGGAGAATATCTGGCCGGTGCGCATCGAGCTCCAGTCGCTGGCCTTGATGTCGGCGCAGACGAGGGGGTCTGGCCCCTCGTGCACCGCACCGTGGCATTGACCGCAATTTTCGGAGGAGGCGTTCTGGATGTTGACGTTTTCAGGAAGCAGGGCGCCATCGCCCTTGAACGCGCTTACGTTCCATTTCCATTCATCACCTTCCTTGCTGACGATATCCGTGCCGAGGAGGGTGGCGGTGTTCGCCCAGGCGAAGTTGCCGTCCAGGAGTTCTTGCGTGCGGGCCTCGTTGTTGGGGTCGGGCAGGTGGCAGAGGAAGCAGTTCATTTCCACTGTGCCTGATTCGCCCCAATCCCAGGCAGTGGTCTCGCCTGTTTCCGGATCGTGGCTGGTGGTTTGAGGATCGCCCGGCGTGACTTCCAGTAATCTCAGTGGCGCGCCGTCTAAGCTGATTTCGGCGGGGCCGCCGCCAACGTGACGCAGGCCATAGAGTTTGATCCAGTCGGGAACGCCCAGATCAAAGTTTTCGTCTCCCGCGGGGGTGAGGTAGCGGTAAAGGATGGGATCCCACTTGCCGTAGAGGCCGCGGCTCATGTCCCAGGGGCGCCCGCCATTGACCTCGCCCGGAGCGACGAAGTGATCCTGGCCCACCGAGACGTGGTAGCTGTGTTCTTCGATGTACTTGGTGTCGTGACAGGCGCCGCAGGTTTGTCGGGTGGAGACGGGGTTCCCGGATCGCAGAACATTGACGCCGTGCTTGTCCAGCAAGGGGAATGTGGGATGGATGGGTGAAGGATCGGCCAGCGCTGTGCCAACAACGCCAAGAACGAGTAAAAGCGCAAGGGCGACAAGCGTGGCGAGACGCCAACGGTTAAAGATGCGTCGAAACGAGCTCATTGTGCGCCTCCTTCACCGTTCACTGCGGTTTGGGTCGCTTTCAAGCGTTCGGCGCGCCCGCCATAGAACATGGGATCGCCTTCGTAGCCGAGGGCTCGCCAGTTGAGGACGCCTTCGCCGCCTTCGACGTGGCAATTATCGCACTGTAAGGCCTGCTCTTTGGGGGCCACCATGTGCGTAATCGGCCAGTACATATCGGTGGGGGCGAAATCATAGTGGCCGCTGTAGGCCAT
>DUEF01000095.1 GCA_011176555.1 Caldilineae bacterium | reverse complement strand
ATGGCGCTGGTTCCGCTCATCCAGCCCCCCATCATGCGTTTGCTGACCACGAAGAAGGAACGCACGATCCATATGGCCTACAGCGAGCGTAAAATCAGTCGTCGCACCCGCGTTCTCTTTCCCCTGCTGGTGACGGTTGTCGTCGGCGCTCTGGCTCCGATGGCGATCCCGCTGATCGGCAGTCTCATGTTGGGCAATCTGATGCGGGAGTCGGGTGTGGTGCAACGGCTTACGGGTGCAGCAGAGAATGAGATCGCCAATGTGGTGACGCTGTTCTTGGGCCTGGCCATTGGCTCGACCATGGTCGCCAACGCTTTCCTGCGCACCGAGACCTTGCTAATTCTCATGCTCGGCATCCTGGCTTTCGGCCTGGACACGGCAGCCGGCCTGGTTTTCGCCAAGTTCCTGAACTGGATTGGTCGTGGCGGTCTGAACCCACTACTGGGCGCGGCTGGCATCAGCGCTTTCCCGATGGCCGCACGCACTGTGCAGATGGTGGCGCTGGACGAGGATTACACCAACTTCCTGCTCATGCACGCCATGGGAGCCAACACGGCCGGGCAGATCGCCAGCGTGGTGGCGGGAGGCGTGTTGCTGGCGCTGTTGTCGGCGGGGTAGGGAGACGGACGTAAAGAAAACGCCCCGGTGTTTGGCCGGAGCGCCTATCGTCCTGGTGAATGGGCGGTTTAGTAGTGAAGGGCGCGGGGGAGTTCCTTGGCCTGGGCCACCCAGTCGTTCACGGCTTTCTGCGTGGGCGGCCTGCGCACCAGGTTCTTCTCCTCATTCACTGCCAACAGCTTTTTGTAGAGATTGCCGGCATTGCGTTGCGCTAGCTCTGGAACGGTGTCAACGCCAGCGGCTTCGAGCAGGTCCGAGTACTCTTCGCCAACGCCTTTGATGCGGAAGAGGTCGGCGCGATTGGCCCATTCCAAGATGTAGGTTGCGTCGATGCCGGTTTCTTCGGCCAGGGTTTTTCTGTCTTTCGCCGTTGCACAACGCTTGAGCAGCGCCGCGGTGGTAGTGATATTCGCAGCGCGCAGCTTTGCGCCATAAACCTCGCCGATGCCTTCAAT
This sequence comes from Caldilineae bacterium, assembly GCA_011176555.1. Lineage (GTDB taxonomy): Bacteria > Chloroflexota > Anaerolineae > J102 > J102 > DUEF01. Next base: position 5,174 of record DUEF01000095.1, on the reverse strand, counting down.
TGCTTCGATTTTTGCCATGATTGCACTCCTGTTGAGCGATGGTGGTCTTTTGGGGAAGCCGTTAGAGTCGATATAATTATAGGATGAATCTATAAAGTGCGCAATCTTCTGGTTCATTTGATACGGTTGCTTATGCGTCGGTTTGTTTTTCGGCTGTGGTGCGCTACAATATGAGGCGTTCGCCAGTATTTTCTCCGTCTATCTGTGCCTCCACGCAGCCTGGTTACGTGATTCATCTACAATGACGAGTATTACAGATATACCTTTGCCAGGTCGACGCATCCTCGTCGTGGGTACGTCCGGTTCAGGCAAGACGACTCTGGCGGCGGACCTGGCCGCACGCTTGCACATTCCCCACTATGAACTGGACGCGCTGCACTGGGGCCCCGACTGGTATTCGCCGCCCAGGGAGGAAATGCGGCGGCGCGTGGCGGAAGCGGCTGTTCGGGCGGCCTGGGTCATCGACGGGAATTACAGCAGCGTTCAGGATCTGCTCCTGGCCCGGGCGGACACCATCGTCTGGCTGGATTATGCGCTGCCGGTGATCATGTGGCAGCTTTTACGACGGACAGTTGGACGCGTGGTCACACAAGAGGAGTTATGGGCGGGGAACCGGGAGTCGCTGATGAAGGCGTTCTTCTCGCGAGAGTCGATCCTGCTGTGGGCGTTGCAAACGTACCGGCGGCGGCGTAGACAGTACACGGCGATGATGGCCGATCCCGATTGCGCCCATCTCACCTTCATTCACCTGCGCTCGCCGCGTGAAACGCGAGCCTGGCTTGCAACCTTCGGTTGATGAATCGGATCCGGTAGCAACCTCCGATTGATGGACATTCAACAAATAGTCAGGCAACCAGGACCTCCGGGAGGTGGCGATAATATGACGCCAATTCCAAAGAATCCGGCTGGCAAAGTGGCTTGTTTTGGCATAATTCCTTGCAGCCACCTCCCGGAGGTCACATTAATCTATTGCCGGTTTATTTTCTTAACTTCCATCAATCGCAGGCTGCTGCACAAAGTCGGCTCGAAGCCGACTGCGATGTTCTCGCGTTCTTCCGGTGGGGGCGTCCGGCCGGACGTCCCTACGCCCAATCGAAATAAGCCCTGGTATTCGGGTTCAGCCACCAGGCCAGCACCTGCTGGATGCGGAAGGCGTGGCCGGGCGAGAGTTCCGTCCAGGGGACGTCGCCGAGCTCGAACCAGCGCACGTCGAGGGTTTCGTTGCTGGTCGTGGCTTCGCCATCCACGGGGACGGCAGCGAACAGGAAGTGGTAGAGGTGGCGGCTGCTGACCGTGCCGGAATGGCGGCTGTCGAACACCCCGAGCAGCCGCGTGATCTCGACCGTGTAGCCTGTCTCCTCCCACACTTCTCTGGCCCCGGCCGCCGCGGGCGTTTCGCCGACATCGCAGGCTCCGCCTGGCATGGCCCACAGCCTGTCGTCGGCCCGCTGGATGAGCAGAAGCCGGCCGGTCGGGTCCAGCACAGCGGTGTCGACCACGGCCAGCGGGGTTTTGTAGGCCAGGTCGGCCGAGAAAATGGCCCGGATCTCCTCCGGCGCGCGGGTGTCGGCCAGGCTCTGCAACTCGGCGGCCAGGGCGCGGATGCGGGTGTACCGTTCGATCTGGTAGGGATCGTCGGCCCATTGCAGGCCGTTGACGCTCAGCGCCCGTAGTTCGTCGGCGATGTGGGCGATGCGGAGTGACGGTGGTTGCGGGATGTGTTCATTCATGCGCCTATGCTAACACAACGTCATTTTGGCAGGAAAACTGACAGATTCTGGAAACTCTGATAGGGAAAAACGCAGATGGAACGAACAAAAGAACATCAGAGTTTTTCCTATCAGAGTTCCTTTGTTCGCCTAGGCTGCGGCAAGCGACCGGGATTCAGCCGAATCTGGAACCGCCCCGCGCATCAGTGGCCATTTCCAAATGTAAACCATCTTTGGTAGAATTGATTGGTTCAGGTGGATCTCATGGGGTCGCGTTGTGACCTCCGGGAGGTGGCCACGATATTTTCGTCCAGATAGATCGGTTGCGGCCACCTCCCGGAGGTCGAGGGCCCCACGAAATCCAGTCGTCCCGCTCCCCGCCCGCTTTGCCATCCACAACAACCCCAGACAAGGAATTCATGTATGCGATTCGAGAAGCGTCCCCCTGAGAAAATGACGGCGACGTCGCACAAAAAGAGGGGCGGCAAAACACGGAAGACGGATAAACAGGCGGCCAACCACGACCTGGAAACCAAGCTCTGGGCGGCGGCGGACAAGCTGCGGGGCCACATGGACGCCAGCGATTACAAAAACGTCGTCCTCGGCCTCATCTTCCTCAAATACATCTCCGACGCTTTCGAGGAGCGCTACGAACAACTGCGGCTGTGGACTTCTGATGAGGAGAACGAGGAATGGTATCTGGCGGAGCCAGCGGTGCGCTATTCGGTGCTGGAAGATCGGGACGAATACACAGCCGAGAACATCTTCTGGGTTCCGCAGGAGGCGCGTTGGCGACACCTGCAAGCCAACGCCAAGCAGCCGGACATCGGTCAGATCGTGGATGACGCCATGGTCGCCGTTGAGAAGGCCAATCCCTCGCTGAAGGGCGTGCTGCCCAAGGATTACGCCCGGCCCACGCTGAACAAACAGCGCCTGGGCGAACTCATCGACCTGATCGGCACCATCGGTCTGGGCGACGCCGAAAGCCGGAGCAAGGACATGCTCGGTCGGGTGTACGAATACTTCCTGGGGCGATTCGCCGAGGCCGAAGGCAAGCGGGGCGGCCAGTTCTACACGCCGCAGCCCGTGGTCAAATTGCTGGTGGCGATGCTGGAACCCTACAAAGGCCGCATCTACGACCCTTGCTGCGGTTCCGGCGGCATGTTCGTCTCGTCGGAGAAGTGGACCTGTTCACCCTGGCCGGGTTGCCCCAACCCGACATCTCGATTCTCTCCCCCGAATTCCTGGCGGAAGTGCGGGCGTTGCCGCAGAAAAACGTGGCGGTGGAATTATTGCGCCGCCTGCTCGAAGACGAGATCCGCTCCCGCCGCCGTCGCAATCTCATCCAGTCCCGCTCCTTCTCGGCCATGCTGCAGGAGACCCTCGCCCGCTACAACCAGCAGAGCATCGCCGCCACCGATATCATCGAGGAACTCATCACGCTGGCCGAGGAGATACGGGAAGCGCAACAGCGAGGCGAAGACCTGGGGTTGAGCGATGAGGAGCTGGCGTTTTACGATGCCCTGGAAACCAACGACAGCGCCGTGGCCGTGCTCGGCGATGAGAAATTGCGAGCCATCGCCCAGGAACTGGTGAAAACCGTGCGGGGCAACATCTCCATCGATTGGGAATTGCGAGAGAGCGCCAGGGCCGACATGCGTCGCCTGGTCAAGCGCATCCTCCGTCGCTACGGCTACCCGCCCGACAAACAGGAATCCGCCACCCGCACCGTCATCCAGCAGGCGGAGTTGCTGAGCCAGGGGTGGGTGGGAGCGGCATAGTTGTAGCGCAACTTGGAGCAGATTGCTCAGGACCTTCCGGAGGTCGCCCCGGATCTGACCCACACCCTTTTTCCCCTCTGGCATTGCCGGATAAAGCCCTTCATGTTAAACTACGCGAGCGAGCAGTTTTTCGTTGACTGTTGCCTGTTGTTTGTTGATTGTTATCCCGCCCCCGTAGCTCAGCGGCCAGAGCAACGGCCTTCTAAGCCGATGGTCGCAGGTTCGAATCCTGCCGGGGGTGCTAATGCAAAAGCTCGGGCGCAAACCCGAGCTTTGTTGTTGAATCGTTTCGCATGGTGGAGCGTCTTTGTGTAGAGACCAGGGGGCGACGGCGCGACCAAATGACTGATCGACCAATCGACCGACCAACCGCTCTAATACAAAAACATCGGCTTGCCCTGCACGTGAGCGATTTTCGGGCGGTATTCGTTTACATCGTAAAATTCTTCCACATCCACCTGCTTGACGCCACGTGAGGTGTAGTCAGCGGCGACATGCGTGTAGCGTCCCTCACGCAACGCCACCATCCGACCAGTGATGCCACGGGTAGCCAGATCCACGGCCATGGCCCCGTAGTTTGCGGCCACGATGCGGTCGAGGGCGTCGGGAGCGCCGGAGCGCATGAGATAGGCTAGCTGCTGGTAGATGATATTCTGACCGGTGATCTCCTTGATCAATTGAGCTGTGGTGTTACCGATCCCACCCAGCTTTTTGTGACCAAAGGCGTCTTTTTCCCCCCATTCGTGAATGTCCCCCCCGATCAGTGTTGCTCCTTCCGAGATGGTCATAATGGCGTAATTACTGGGATTGCGTCCCTTGTCCTTCATGAGCAAGGCTGCAAGCTTTTCCACATCGAAAGGCACTTCCGAGATGATCGCCCGGTCAACATGAGCGCAGTAAGCGCTGATTAACGATGTCTCACCGGAGTTTCGACCAAATAACTCCACCACGCCGATGCGTTCATGGGAGCCAACCGCCGTGCGCAAATTCGTGATCAGATCCACCGAACGAGTAACCGCCGTGCTGAAGCCGATGCAGTAGTCGGTTCCGAACACGTCGTTGTCCATGGTTTTGGGAATGGACACCACCGGGAAGCCTTCTTTATGAATACGGGCGCCGTAGCCCAGCGTATCATCACCGCCGATGGGAATGAGTACATCGATTTCTAACTGGGTCAATGTCTCCAGCACTTTGGCGGTGGCGTCGATATTGCCGGATTCGTTGCGGGGGTAATCGTCTTCATTGAGAAAATCCGGCAGAGTGCCGGGCTTTGTGTTGCTGGGCTTGGTGCGGGATGAATGCAGGAATGTCCCTCCTGAACGGTCGATTTTGCGTACGATTTGCTTGTCCAGTTCTTGCACCCACTTCCCCCAACTTGCCGGATCGTCGTGGTTATAGTTCAGTGGGCCTGCCCAGCCGCGCCGGAAACCCAGCACGCGCCAGCCTTCATCGACTGCCCGGTACACGACTTGCTTGATGGTGGGATTGAGGCCGGGAACGTCACCGCCGCCGGTGAGAACAGCCATTGTTTTTTTCTTAGCCATTGCATACCTCTTTGTATTTGATTGGGGAGAAAGGATTTTTGTTAGATGCGTTTGGTTGTCGAAGATCGGACATATTAAATGCCATAAAAAAACCGCACGGGTGGTGGCGACGTTGCCTCCGGCGGGTATGTTTCGGGTTT
>DUEF01000094.1 GCA_011176555.1 Caldilineae bacterium | reverse complement strand
TCTCTTGTTCAAGAAAAAAATCGGATAATCACTCCGCAAGCCCGTATTGCGTATTGCGTGTTCCGTTTGGCTGGCGGCAAGAACGCAATACGTAACACGCAACACGAGATTCGTAAATCTATGCTCCGCCGCACCTGGACGTTGATCGTCAAAGAATTGATTCAGATCATCCGTCTGCCCATTTTGATTCTGTTCGTGGTCTTCGGCCCGTTGACCGAAATGTCGCTGGTCGCCTGGGCTACGTCGGCGCCCATCGATCAGTTGCCCACGGCCGTCGTCGATCTGGATCGCAGCCCGGCCAGCCGAAGGCTGTTGGCCAAGTTGGCGACCACCGAGACTTTTCATTTCACTCACTATCTCGATGATGTCGATGGCATCACGAACCTGGTCGAGAACGGCGATGTGGTCGGGGCTTTGATCATTCCGGTCGGGTATGGCGAGAAATTGAGCGCACCCACCGGCGAAACCGCCACGCTGGGCTTCGTCCTGGATGGCTCCGACCCCATCGCCGCCCAGGCCGAATTGGCTTCGCTCGAAGGAACCGTGCAAAAAGAGGGCCTGGATATTTTGACCCGGTGGCTGGGGGGAAACAAGCTGTTTTTGTCTCTGGTGCAGCCACAGACCCGCGTGCGCTTCAACGAGGAATTGAAGAAGTCGATTTACACCGTGCCTTCAGAGCTGGGGCTGATCCTTTTCGCCATTGGCCTGATGCTGGCATCCGTCACGATTGCCCGCGAGCGAGAACTGGGAACCCTGGAGCAGTTGATGGTGGGGCCGATTCGCCGCGTCGAACTGATCGCGGCCAAGGCGATCCCACCGCTGATTCTGGCCTACATCAGTTTCATTCTGATGCTGCTCGTGGCCATGTACGGCTTTGGCGTGCCCATGCGCGGCTCGTGGACGCTGTTGCTGGGCTCGGCCTCCATCTTCCTCTTCGTCGAACTCAGCATCGGCTTGATGATCTCGGCCCAGGCCCGCACGCAGATCCAGGGCATGCTCCTGGCCTTCATGTGGGTGATGATCGAGTTCTTTTTCTCCGGCTATGGCGTGCCGGTGGAAAACATGCCGCCCTTGCTGCAAAAACTGGCCAATATCTTCCCCATTTATCATTTTATGATCATCTTCCGCGCCATCCTGCTCAAAGGCGTGGGCCTGGACGTGATCTGGCCGCAGCTCCTGGCCGGATTAGCCATCGGCGTCGTCGTCATCCCCACCGCGATCTGGTTCCTTGGCCGGCAGCAGTGGGACTGAAAAGCGGTAGACCAGAAAACCCGTAAACCAGGAAACCAGGAATGACCACCCCAAACAGCTTCATCATCGAAACCAAAGATCTGGTCAAAAAATTCGGCGACACGGTTGCCGTGGATGGGCTGGACCTCGCCATCAGGCCGGGAGAGCTTTTTGGTCTGGTCGGGCCGGATGGGGCAGGGAAGACGACCGCCATCCGCATGTTGGTCGCCATCATGAACCCCACCAGTGGTTCCGCCTCCGTGCTGGGTTTCGACACGAAGAAGGAGAGCGAGGCCATCAAGCCCCACATCGGCTACATGGCCCAGCAATTCAGCATGTACGATGACCTGAGCGTGATGGAAAACCTCAATTTCTTCGCCGATGTCTTTTCCTTGCGGGGCGCCGCCCGCCGCCAGCGCATCGACAGGCTGCTGGCGTTCGCCCGCCTGACCGAATTCGGCGACCGCCGGGCGGGACACCTGTCGGGCGGGATGAAGAAGAAGCTGGCGCTGGCCTGCGCGCTCATCCACGAACCGGATATCCTCTACCTGGACGAGCCCACGACCGGCGTCGATCCGGTGTCCCGCCGCGAATTTTGGGACATCCTCACCGAGTTGCACATCCAGGGCGTCACCATCCTGGTCAGCACGCCCTACATGGATGAGGCGGAGCGCTGTTCGCGCGTGGGGTTGATGTACCGGGGCCGCCTGATCGAATGCGACGCGCCCGCGGCCATCAAAGATCTGATTCCCGGCCAGTTGCTGGAACTCAAGCCTGTTTCTGATTCCGGCCGCAGCGTGGGCGTGTTGCAGCGGGCGAAGGCGGTCGTCGCCCCGCTCCCCGGCGTGCTGGAGGTGCAGACTTATGGCGATCTGCTCCATGTTTTCGTCGACCAGGCGGCCGCGCGGCAGGACGCCATCATCGCCGCGCTCAACCAGGCCGATATCGAGGTGCGCAACCTGCGCACGACCAAACCCCGCATGGAAGAGGCGTACATCTCGCTGGTGCGGCGGGAAGAGACGCTCCGGCGGGAAGAGGCGCAACGGCGGGAGCAAGATCAAAGGTCGGGCGAGGAGGATGCGGCATGACAACGTCTGAGGCGCTGGCCGTGGAAACGGTCGATCTCACCAAGAAATTCGGCGATTTCGTGGCCGTGGATCATATCAATCTGGCCAATCCTCGTGGCGAGATCTTTGGCTTCCTCGGCCCCAATGGCGCCGGCAAGACCACCACGATCCGCCTATTGCTGGGCTTGCTGAACCCCACCGAAGGTTCTGCTTCCGTCCTCGGGTTTGACACCGTCCGCCAGATCGGTGAAATCCGGCAACGGATTGGCTACATGAGCCAGAAGTTCAGTCTGTACAACGACATGACGGTGGAGGAAAACCTGAATTTTTACGGCGGCATTTACGGCGTCAGCGGCAAACGCCTGCGCCAACGCAAGGCATACATCCTGCACATGGCCGGACTGGAGGGTCGCGAGCGGGAATTGACCAAAAATCTGTCAGGCGGCTGGAAGCAGCGCCTGGCCCTGGGCGCGGCCATCATCCATTCCCCCGAGATGCTGTTCCTGGACGAACCCACGGCCGGCGTCGATCCGATCTCTCGCCGGGCTTTCTGGGATTTGCTGTACGAACTGGCGGAAGCGGGCGCGACCCATTTCATCACCACGCACTACATGGACGAAGCGGAGCACTGCCAGAGATTGGCCTTCATCCAGCGCGGGCGCTTGGTGGCTCAGGGCTCGCCGCAGGAAATCAAGGAAACCCACATGTCCGGCGAGGTGCTGGAGATCGACTGCGCCACGCCGGACAAGGCCATTCACATCTTGCGAGATATGGATTTGTTCGCCGAAGTGGCGCTGTACGGCGCTCAGATCCATGTCGTCACCACCCCCGACGCCGACGCCAGGGCGCAGAGCGCGCTCATTGCTCAGGCCCTGGCCGACGAACAAATCCCCGTGCAGTCCATCGAACGCATCGTTCCTTCGCTAGAAGATGTTTTTATCGCCAGCGTTAGTTAGAAAAGACCTGTCAGGTTTCGGCAAACCTGACAGGTCTGGGAAGTCAGACCCATGAAATCCAAACCCCACCCCTTACTTGTCCTCCTCCTGATCGTGATCATCGCCGGCGCGGTTGGCTACTGGTATTTCTCGAACAATCCCGAGGAATGGCAGCAGGTGCTGGTCGATTTCGGCCTGAACGAAATCGAGCTATTCCAGCCGCCGGAAGCGAAAGCGGAGCTTCCTCTCACAGCGTCCGGCTTCGTCGAAGCGCACGAAGTGACGGTCGCGTCTGAAGTGGGCGGGCGCATCGAACGCCTATCGGTCGAAAAAGGCGATGAGGTGGCGGCGGGCCAACCCGTGATTCGGCTCGACACAGCGCTCCTGGACGCCCAAAAGGAACAAATCGAAGCGCAGATCGCCCTGGCCGAGGCCCAACTGGCGCAAGTCAGGGCCGGGACGCCGGCGGAAGCGATAGCCGTGGCCGAAACCGGCGTCACTGTGGCCGAGGCCCAGCGCGACGCGGCCGAGCAGGCCTGGCAAGACGCCATCCTCCTGCGCGACACGCCGCAACAACTGGACGCGCAGATCGACGCGGCCAAGAGCAAGGTCGAAATCGCCTGGCTGCAAATGAAACAGGCCGAATATCTGCGCGACGCGGCCGATTTGGGCGAAGACATCGCCAAAAAGATGTGGGACATCACCCGGCAATACCCGATTGGCGATGACTACCAGGCCGCGGCCAACTGGAACCTGGCCTCGATGAGCGTCTGGCAGGGCTACATCAGTTGGGAGAATGCAAAAGCGACCTACACCGCCGCCCTGAACGAACGCGATACGCTGATGGCGCTCAGAGATGACCCGATCCAGGCGCAATTGCTGGTGACTCAGGCCGAGGCGGACTATCAGGCGCAGGTGGCGGCGGTGGAGGTGGCCAAAGCCAACCTGGAGCAATTGCAAGCCCCCGTTCCCCAGGCCCAGATCGGTGTGCTCGAAGCCAACCTGGAGCAAGCGCACACCCAACTGGCGACCCTGGCTGCGCAGTTAGAGAAATTCACCCTCGTTTCGCCCCTCGATGGCGTTGTCGTGCAGAAAATAGCGCACGAGGGCGAAATCGCCATCCCCGGAACCGCGCTTCTCACTGTTTCCGACCTGGATGAGGTGACCCTGACCGTTTACGTGTCCGAGGCCGACTATGGCCGCTTGCGGCAGGGGCAGGCTGTCGATGTGCAGGTCGATAGTTATCCGGGCGAGACCTTTACCGGCGTCATCACTCGCATCAGTGACGAGGCCGAATTCACGCCCAAGAACGTGCAAACCCAGGACGAACGCGTGAGCCTGGTCTATGCCATCGAGATCACCATCCCCAACGCATCCCACCAACTCAAACCAGGCGTCCCCGCGGACGTGGTTTTTGTGGAGGCGATTCCTCGGTAAATCGGTAAACCAGTAAACCAGTAAACCAGTAAACCGGGGCATCGCCGGAGAATCCGTGTCGGAGCGGCAAATCCCGGTCTACTGGTCTACCGATCCCCGGTCTACCAATCTTTTCAAAAGGACCCCCAGCAGTGAAAAAAATCCTCATTCTACTCATCTTCATCGCCCTGGTTGCCGGCGGCTATTATTGGTACGCCAACTACTACGCCGCTGATGTCATTGCCGAAGAACCGGGCGCGATCATCGGTTCGGGCATGATCGAGGCTAAGACCATCGCCATCACCTCCCAGACCGGCGGGCGCATCGTCGCGGTTTATGGCCGGGAAGGGGACGAGGTCGAGGCGGGCGCTGTGCTGCTGAAGCTGGATGACAGCCTGTTGCAGGCCCAGCGCCTGGAGCTGGAGGCGGCCATCGACACGGCGCGGGCGAATCTGGACGCGGCCAAAGCCACGCCCCGGCCTTCCGATATCGCCGCGGCCGAAGCGGCCGTGGCCCAGGCCAGGACGCAGAAAGAGGGCGCGTATCGCGTCTGGCGGCAGATGTTGCGCGCCAGTGAAGAACCACAGGAACTCCTGATCCCGATCCAGAACGTGCAAGCGCAGATCCGCCAGGCCCAAAAACAAGTGGAAGCCGCCGAAGTGGCCCTGAAGGCCGCCACCATCCAGGAGCAAGACGCTGCCCGGGATCAGAGCGCGGTGGGCAAAGTGCAGTATCAGATCGCGCAGAAACAACGTCAGGCCGCCAAAG
>DUEF01000093.1 GCA_011176555.1 Caldilineae bacterium | reverse complement strand
GATGTAAATGGGGATGTGCGGGTGTGCGAGGGGGCCGGGATCAAAAAAAGGCGACATCAGCGTCATCTTGTAGAAATCGCCGCGGAAGTTGAGTCGCCCGCCGTTTTGCCACACATCCCAAATGTGGCGCAGGGCCAGGATGTACTCGCGCAAGCGGGCCGCGGGTTGGCCCCAGGGCATGGCGAAACGTCGCTCGATGTGCGGTTTGATCTGCGTGCCCAGGCCCAGGATGAAACGTCCCTGGCTGTAACGGGCCATGTCCCAGGCCACATAAGCCATGTGCATGGGGCTGCGCGCAAAAGCGACGGCGATGGCCGTGCCCAGATCGATGGTCGAGGTGTAGTCGGCTGCCAGGGCCAGTTGCAGGAAGGGATCGTGCCTGGTTTCAGGGACCCAGAGGCAGGCGAAGCCGATGTCTTCGGCGGCGCGAGCAATGGCGCGCACCTGCTGTGGCGTGTCGGCGTCGAGGATAGCGTCGAATTTCATGGTGGGCGTGGTGCGTGGTGCGTATTGCGTGGCGCTAACCCAACGGAACACGCAACACGTAATTGGGGAAAACCCTGTGGATAAGTGGGGAATTGGTGTGGAAAACTACTGCGCAACCGGCACGTCTACAAATACCCAGGGCAGATCGAACTGTTCGTGCAGATGCCGGGCCAGGGCCTGTACACCCAGGGTTTCAGTTGCGTAATGGCCGCCGTAAAGCACATTCATGCCCAGTTCGGAGGGCGCATGGGCCATGGTGTAGTCCAGTTCGCCCGTGATCAGGGTGTCGCAGCCGCGCGCCAGGGCTTCTTCCAGGCTACGGGCGGCGTCGCCGGAGCACACGGCCAGACGCTGCACTTGCTCGGGGCCGGAAGCGTCCACCTTGAGCGGCGCTTGCAGGGCGGCGCTGAATTTCGCCACCACCTCAGCGAAGCTGACCGCGTGCACAGGCTCGGCGATGACGCCCACGTCCGCGCCTTTGTACTCGAAGTACGTATCCACTGCTCGCAGGTCGAGCAAACGACACAGCTCGGCGTTATTGCCCAGGGTGGGGTGCAGGTCCAGCGCCAGATGGGCGGCGTAAAGATTGAGGTCGGATTCAATAAAGCGGCGCACCTTGCGGCCAAAGGCCCCGGCGATGCGTCTGGGCGGGCCCCAAAAGATGCCGTGATGGACGATGAGCATGTCCGCGTCCGCGGCCAGCGCTCCGTCGATAGTTTCATGCGCGGCGTCTACGGCCACGGCCAGCTTGTTGACTTCCGTCCGACCTTCGATCTGTAGTCCTTGCGGGCCGTAGTCGGTGATCACATCGATGTTGAGCAGATCGTTCAGGTAGTGCGCCAGGTCCTCCCGGTTCATAGTTCCTCCTCACCGAAGTCTTCATCAAACAGGTCTGGCATAAGGTGGAGCAAAGGTGACTGCCAGTCCAAATCGAACACCAGCGGAATGATCTGGAAGGTAAACAGGTCGACAAGTTCTTCATCGGATATCTCGCCCACGCTCTCCGGATCGAATGTCTCCATGAGCATTTGCATGGCGAAGAACAGCGGCGTCAGGCTTTCCAGATCGTTTTCCAGGTCGGACAACGAGGGCGTTATCGGCAGCAGGAAAGCCAGGGGAGACACTTCATCTTCATCATGGGTGATGACGCTTGAATCGAGCAAGCGCTTTCGGAGTTCAAAATAAGCTGGCGTCGGCGTCATCACGATCAGATGGCGGTTGATGGGGGCCATCGGCGGTCCCTCGGTGTCAGCCCAGGCCAATTCCATAAACAACATGTCGTTTATTTCATCCAGATCAAATTGTTCGGGATCGAAGTCATCGCCCAGCCAATCCAGATAGAGTTCGTGTTCAGGATGTTCAGGGTTTTGCAAGGCCGCGAGCATTTGGGCATATCCTGGAGGGCCGCCACAATCTTCTGGCGGACAGGCGCGTTCGCCTGCGATGCACTGCGGATAGATGGTGTCCGGGTCAAGCGGCTCCACCGCTTCCAAGAGAATGGTGTGCTCCCAGCCATCGCCGAAGTCGTACAGGTAAGTAAGTTTCTGTTTAGGCGCTGTGAGCACTTCAAACAGGAGAATTTCTGCGCTGTCGACGTCATCGGTGTCTTCGTCGTACCCATCCGGTTCGCTGAAGGTTTGGTTGTCCTTTCTGAATTGATAGAGATGCGCATTCTCCCAGGGCATGACGGCCTGGATGATATCATGCAGACTGGCCAGGGAGACAGAGGCGTAGACCAGCACGCGGCGCCAGATCGGGGGGTTGATGTTATCAAGCGTGATTTTTAGTTGGTAGATCGACTCAGCGTTGTTCGTCATGATTGAATTCCCCTTGAGCGTGGGCGAAACGAATGATGTCATTATGCGCTAACAGCGCCCGTATCGACAACTTTCTGCGATCTTTGCAGCAAATGACGGGCCCAAGCGAGGAAAGATTTAGCCAACACGCCGCTTCTGGGACAAGGAATCATCTTCATAAAGACCAACCAACGGGGAGATAAATACATGTCAGAACCAACTATCACCGTCTACGGCGCCTACTGTCGCCCCGACTGCCGTCGCAGCAAGCAGTTTTTGGGCGAAGCTCAAATCCCCTACCGCAGGGTGAATATCAAACAGGATGCTGCGGGCGGCCAGCACCAAGCAGGTGGCCAGCGCCGCGGGCGAAGGGGCAATAGCGGTATTGATGATGTGTGAGTATTTGAATGGGATGTAGGCTCTATCGCCGCCGCAATAACCCCGGCAGCGCCCACACCTCGGGAGAACGCAAGAGCCACGCCGCCGCCACGTAAACGATAATCGCCGCGCTGCCGATCACCACGGCCTGCACGGGCTGCGACCAGTCCTCCAACACGCGCAACAACAGCGCCACAGCCACTGCCATTATTCCACTGGCGGCCAGGGTTTTCAACAAGCTGCGCCCCACCCGGCTTTCCTGCCACCCGCCCAGTTTGTTTCGCAACAACCACAGCAACACCGCCATTTCCACCAACGTGGCCGTCGAGTTGGCCAGAGCCAGGCCGCCGTGCGCCAACGGCTTGATCAGCAGCAGACTGAGCAGCACATTCCCGACCATGGCCGCCACCCCGACCGTCACCGGTGTGATCGTATCTTT
>DUEF01000092.1 GCA_011176555.1 Caldilineae bacterium | reverse complement strand
CAAACTCACAAATGCCCCGGGCAACAACGCCCCCATCGGCGGCCTGAAAGTGGTAACCGAGAACGGCTGGTTTGCCGCCCGACCATCCGGCACCGAGGCCATCTACAAGATCTACGCCGAAAGTTTCCTGGGCCATGAGCACCTGCAACAGATTCAGGCCGAGGCGCAGGAAATCGTTAGCGCTGCCTTCGCGGCGGCTGACGTGTGATATTTAGCGTTTTTTGCCGTTCTCTCACAAGGAGTATCTGATGCGTTGGCTAAAATTGTGGATCGGCCTTGTTGTGGGCTTGCTTTCTGGTTGGATCGTCGCTCGTTTCCTTTTGAAGCGTCGTCAGGCCGCATCTGAGGAAGCGGTCTACGAGCTGCGCCCTGTCCAGCGCGAACGACCAAAAACTCACCCTGCTCAAGCTGTGAGCGATACCATCGGGGCGGCGTCCGCCGAAACCGAAACAGTGGAGCGAGAACCGATTGGTTGGAGTGAGACCAAAGATAGCGGTGATGGCGACAAGCCTAGCGCCGATGACCGTGCAGAAGCCATCGACCTCGATGAAATCAACGTTGATGAACCGATCGAACCTGATGATTTTCGCAAAATCGAGGGCATTGGTCCCAAGATCTCGGACATTTTGCACGAAAACGGGATCCTAACCTTTGCACAGCTCGCCAGGACAGACCCTCACGAGCTTCGCTCGATCTTAACCGACGCCGGCCCGCGCTTCAGGTTAGCCAACCCCGCAACATGGCCCCAGCAAGCGCAATTGGCAGCCACTGGAGATTGGGACGGGTTACTGGCGTTACAGTCCAGATTGAAGCATGGTCGATGAGATGAACAAAAGTCATTAAAGGTATGTCGCAGTGCGTCATGCACCTTTGCCAAGCTGGACATATTGCCGCGCCTGGGTTATAGTGGCATTGCTTCCATTTGATGTATCTGTTTTTCGGCAAAGTGGCCGGGAAACAGGCGAAAATTCAGAGATTCTCACCGCATTGCCGCAAAGGAGCCGATGCCTTATGCTCACTCTCTTGGAAAAACTCCTGTTCATTGCGTTTTTGCTCGCCGCCACCTGGAACGGTTATTGGGCGTTTCGCAAGGTGTACGAGATCATCCGTCGCGGCCAGGGCGATGTCGATGACGATAACATCGGCAAACGCGCCTGGAGCGCCTTCTGGGAGTGGGCGTTGTTGAGACCAACCTGGAAAACTCGACGGATCAGCGACGTGTTTCACGCCATGGTCGCCTGGGGATTCATCTTCTACTTCCTGGTGAATTTCGGCGACATCTTGCAGGGCCTGTTTCCAATCACTTTCCTGGGTGAGGGCGCTATTGGCGACATCTACCGGCTTCTGGCCGATTACCTCAGCGTTGCCGTGATTGTGGGGATGATCTATTTCCTGGTGCGGCGCTTCCTGGCCAAAGACCCCGCCCTGGAATTTCGCGACAACATCAAGCTGATGGAGAAAGTGCAGGCGGGGGGCTTGAAACGGGATTCGCTCATCGTCGGCGCTTTCATCCTCGCCCATGTCGGCTTTCGTTTCCTGGGCGAGAGTTTTGTCCTGGCGCAGGAAGGGCATTACGACATCTGGCAGCCCTGGGCCAGCACGGTGAGCAAGTTATGGTCAACCATACCGGAAGCGAACCTCGTAGTCGCGCAGCACGCCGCCTGGTGGCTCGCCATCGGCTTGATTCTGATCTTCATCCCCTACTTCCCCAAGACCAAACACTTCCACCTGATCATGGCAGGCGTCAACTTCCTGGTGAAGCCGGAACGCACGTCGCTGGGTACGCTGGAGCCCATCGATTTCGAGGATGAAAGCATCGAACAGTTCGGCGTCGCCCGCCTGGAAGACCTGCCCTGGAAGCACATCCTCGATCCCTACGCCTGCATCATGTGCAACCGCTGTCAGGATGTGTGTCCGGCCTACACGACCGGCAAGGAGCTATCGCCCTCGGCCCTGGAGATCAACAAGCGCTACTACATTAACGCCCACGCTGATGAATTGGCCGCGGGCGAGGAATCGCAACAGACGCTGCTCGATTTCGCGCTCACCGAGTCGGCGCTGTGGGCCTGCACCGCCTGTGGCGCATGTATCGACATCTGCCCGGTAGGCAACGAGCCCATGTTCGACATCCTCTACATACGGCGAGACCAGGTGCTGATGGAGAGCAATTTCCCCGAGGAATTGCAGATCGCTTTCACGGGCATGGAGCGCACCGGCAACCCCTGGAAGATGAGCTCCGCCGACCGCATGGCCTGGGCCGAAGGTCTCGATATCCCCACCATCGCGGAAAATCCCGCCCCGGACATCCTCTGGTGGGTGGGCTGTGCGCCATCCTACGACATGCGAGCGCAGGCCACTGCCAAAGCCTTCGCCAAAGTGCTGAAAGCGGCCGGCGTCAATTTTGCGGTGCTGGGCGAGCTAGAAAGCTGCACGGGTGACGCGGCCCGGCGGTCGGGCAATGAATATCTATTCTTCGAAATGGCCTCGCAGAATATCGAAACCCTGAACGAAGTGAACCCCAAACGCATCGTCACCACCTGTCCTCACTGCCTGCAATCCCTGGGGAAAGAATACCATCAATACGGCGGCGACTACGACGTCATCCACCACAGCGAGTTGATCGAGGAATTACAACGGGCGGGCA
Source organism: Caldilineae bacterium (assembly GCA_011176555.1). GTDB lineage: Bacteria > Chloroflexota > Anaerolineae > J102 > J102 > DUEF01. The sequence continues at coordinate 12,966 of DUEF01000092.1, read as the reverse complement.
AACTGGGGAACCGCTCTTCCGAGAAGAAAGACATCACTTTCCACGATCCTTGCTACCTGGGCCGCATGAACGATGTTCTCGAAGCGCCCCGGTTTGCACTGGAGTTCGTCGGCGGCGAAATCACCGAAATGGCGCGCAACCGCAATCAATCCTTCTGCTGCGGCGCTGGCGGCGCGCAAATGTGGAAGGAGGAGGAGCACGGCAGCGAAGCTGTGAGCATGAATCGCTACCAGGAAGCGGTGGCCACCGGCTGCGACACCATCGCCGTCGGCTGTCCCTTCTGTCTGACCATGCTCACCGACGCCTCCAAAGAAGTCGGCGATAGCAACGTCCAGATCAAAGACATCGCCGAAATCGTCGCGGAATCGCTCTAACCCGAGCATTTTCTTCACCCGGCCAAACGCCTGCATCCCATTTGATGCGGGCGATTGGTTTCTTGCATATCCCTCTCCCGTTATTTTGCACATTTAGAGAAGGCTGTATTACAATTCTTTGACATTGAACAGGGCTACATTTAGGCGTCTGTTGACGCAAAAAGCTATCCTTACACCTGCACAAGGTGGACGGCCAATTCCAAACCCATTTTCATTCCCCAAAACCATGGAGGTAAGGAACATGATTCACCGTAGAATCTTCTGGGTTACGCTGGCGCTATTTGCATTGGTGCTGATCATGGCGGCTTGCGCGCCCCCAGGACAACAGAAAGTCAGTGGCGAACTCAACCTGCTGTGCACACCCCAAGTAGAGTGGTGCGAAGGCATGAAGGCCGAGTTCGAGAAGGTCTATCCCGACATCACCGTCAACTTCGTGCGCATGTCCAGCGGCGAAAGCCTGACCCGTCTGCGCAACGAAAAGGACAATCCCCAGTTCGACATCTGGTGGGGCGGCCCCGTCGACAGTTTCATCGCCGCCGCCCAAGAGGATCTCCTTGAGCCGTACACGACCCCATCTCAGGACAAGATCATCAACAAAGATCTTATGCTGGACAAAGACAAGAACTGGGTCGGCATCTACGTCGGCTCGCTGGGTTTCGCCACGAACACGGAATCCGGCGTGACGCCGCCAACCTCGTGGGATGACTTACTGGCGCCGGAATTGACCGGCCAATTGATGGTGGCCCATCCCTCCAGCTCAGGCACTTCCTACACCGCCCTTTGCACGATTCTACAAATCTACGGCGAAGAGGAAGGTTGGGAGTACCTGAAGAAATACGCCGGGCAAGTGAACCAGTTCACCAAGAGCGGTTCCGCTCCTGCCAGCTTTGTTGGCGCAGGTGAAGCCGCCGTGGGTATCGTCTTCTCTCACGACATCGTCAAACGAATCGAGGAAGGCCTGCCGTTGGAGCTCACCTTCGCCGAAGAAGGCACCGGCTACGAAATCGGTGGCATGGGCCTAATCAAAGGCGCCAAGAATCTTGAAGCCGCAAAACTCTGGTACGATTGGGCTCTGCAGCCTGAAACCCAGGAAATCGGGCCCAAGTACGGCGCTTATCAGGCCCCAACAGTCGAAGGTGCGAAACCCTTCATGCCGGAACTGCTGAAAGTGAATCTTATCGATTATGATTTCCAGTGGTGCGGAGAGCACAAAAAGGAATTCGTCGACAAGTTCACCAACGAGATCGCCGGCGCTGAAAACCTGAAGAAGTAAACAAGTTCTCTGGCGTGCGACGCACCTCGGCGGTGCGTCGCACGTCCTTTTTTCTCGTAAAATCCATGGCCTCCAATTGGCGCAAGACGGCGCTGCGGCGCTATAGCGAGTTTCAACTGATCGGTCGGGACCCAGTTCTGATGCTGGGACTACTGATCAGCGCTTCTTTTGTCTTCTTGTTTGTGGTGTGGCCCCTCTTGCGGGTGGTGGTGCAGGGCTTCTTTGTGTTTGGGACAAGAGTGATCTCTCTCGAATACTTCGCCCGCTATATCGATCCCTACTTTGCCCGGCACAACTGGTACACCTTGCGAGATACGATGACGATGGGATTAGCGACGGCGACCGGCGGCACGATCCTGGGTTTCATCGTCGCCTTTACCCTGGTGCGCTGTAGCTACCCCTTCCAGCGCGTCTCCCACGCCCTATCGCTGATCCCGACCATTTCCCCGCCCTTCGCCATCGCCATCGCCGTTATCCTGCTCTTTGGGCGGGCGGGCCTGATCACCAAAGACTGGTTGGGCATCAATTTTGCGCTGGGCGTTAATGATATCTACGGACTGGATGGGCTGGTTTTGGTGCAGATCATCACCTTTTTCCCGGTGGCCTACCTCATCATCCGCGCCATGCTCGAACGCCTGGACCCGGCCATGGAAGAAGCCGCCCAAAGCCTGGGGGCCAGCAAACTCCACATCTTGCGCACGGTGACCCTGCCCTTGCTTGTTCCCGGCTTCGCCGGCTCCTTCCTGTTGCTGTTCGTGGAATCACTGGCCGATTTGGGCAATCCCCTCCTCCTCACCGGCACGCGTAACGTCCTTTCCACCGAGATCTTCCTGGCAGTGAACGGCGAATACAATCAACAAAAAGCTGCCGCTCTCTCGCTGGTGTTGCTGATTCCCACGCTCACTGTGTTTATCGTTCAACGGTATTGGGTGAGCCGGCGCTCCTACGTTTCGATCACGGGCAAACCAACAGGCGGCCAACTGCAGATTAAGGAGTGGTACATCCGCTGGCCTTTTATCATCCTCACAAGCTTGAGTCTGCTATTGGTCGCGGTGCTCTATGCCGCTATTGCTGTCGGATCTTTCACTCGCCTGTGGGGCGTTGATTTTTCGTTTACACTCGTCAATTATGCTATTGCCTTTAATCGCGGCATGGAAGCGATCTTGGATACAACCTTCCTATCGGCGATCACCACACCCATTGCCGGGGTTTTGGGCATGATTATCGCCTTCCTGGTGGTGCGGCGGCAGTTTTCGGGCAAAGAAGGCCTGGATTTCGTCTCCAATCTGGGTGCAGCGGTTCCCGGCACGATTCTGGGCATCGGTTTCATCATCGCCTTCATCGGGCCGCCCCTCCCCGCCCTCATCATCATCTTCGGCGCCTTTCTGCTTTATTTGATGGGACGGGTGCAAACGGTCAGAGCCGGAAAATGGTTGGCGGCGGCCGTGGGCTTGGGCATCGGCCTTGGCCTGGTGTTCTTCATGCCGCGGTTGATAGGGGAATGGTGGGGTGATTGGTACATTGCAGTCCTGGCGTTGGTGCTAACCATCTTTCTACTCCTATTCGGAGTCTTCAGCGCCGAACGCAAAAACCGGCGTCTTGTCTTGATCATATTACTGGCCCCGATCATTGGTCTACTCCTGTTTGTGATCGGCCCCTTTCCCACGGAGTGGTTGGCAACCTTTGGACGCTCACTGGGCGGGATGGGAGCCAAGATCGTGACCAGCATGGCCGACTGGATCGACGTCTTCACGCAGGTTCCGCTGCCCGCGCATGGCCTGCTACTCGTGGCCATCGGCGGTTATGTGATGGGCATGTTCAAGCCCAAGCGACAGCTTCCCTTCACCGTGATTTTACTGGCGATTGGCGTGCTGCTGGTGTTTGCGGGCAAACCATTAGCGCTGGTAGGCACCTCCTACATCATCATCGCCGCCTACGCCGTGCGCAGTCTGCCCGCCTCCCTGCGCGCCGGCGTCGCCTCCTTACAACAAATCGACCCGGCCATCGAAGAGGCGTCCACCTCGTTGGGAGCCGACGCCCAGATCACCTTCCGTCGCGTCACCCTGCCGCTGATCGCCCCCGCCTTTTTGGCTGGACTCATCTTCGCCTTCGCCCGGCACATGACCTCGCTGAGCGCCATCATCTTCCTGACCACACCTAAATGGAAAATCCTGACTGTGCTCATCCTCAGCGAAGTGGAGCAGGGCGGCATGAACATCGCCACAGCCTACGCCATGATCGTGATCGTGATCGTATTGGTGGCTATCGGATTGTTTTACCTGTTCATGGGGCGGGTCTTCCGCACCGATTACCAGGATATGGGCCCTGGCGATCTAAAACCAAATTAAAGGCGTAGACCATCGGATTGCCACAGAATAGAGACTTATGAGCTACCTTTCTCTCCAACACCTGATCAAACGTTTCCCCGCCCGCGGCGGCAGTGGTGAAGTGCTCGCGGTGGACGATGTCAATCTCGACATCGAACAGGGCGAATTCGTCACTCTGCTGGGACCGAGCGGTTGTGGCAAGACGACCACATTGCGCCTGATCGCCGGTTTCGAGTTCCCCACCAGCGGTGCAATCATCCTCGACGGCGCCAACGTCGCACCCCTCCCGCCCGATAAACGGCAGATGTCGATGGTGTTTCAGTCCTACGCCATCTTTCCGCATCTCAGCGTGTTTGAAAACATCGCCTATGGCCTCAAGATCAAAAAGATGAGCAAGCAGGAAATCAAGAGGCGGGTGTCAGAAGTGTTGGAGTTGACCGAATTATTCGGGTTGGAAAATCGAGCGCCCAATCAACTGTCGGGCGGGCAGCAACAACGCGTAGCGTTGGCCCGAGCCTTGGTGATGGAGCCGAAGGTGCTGCTACTCGACGAGCCTCTCTCCAATCTCGACGCCAAATTGCGCGAGCAAATGCGCATCGAACTGCGTCGCATTCAATCCCAGCTTGGCATCACCTCCGTCTATGTCACCCACGATCAGGTCGAGGCCATGTCGCTGTCCGACCGCATTGTGGTGATGAACGAAGGTCGCATCGAACAGGTGGGGCCGCCGCGCGAAGTTTACAAAGCGCCAGCCTCGGAATTCGTCGCCAACTTTATTGGCCGGGCCAATTTTGTGGATGGCCGGGTGATCGAAGTGCGGGAGGATGATCTGGTCATCGAGGCTCTGGGGGGACGGGTATTCACGCCCAAGCCTTTACAAGATCGGCTCCTGGGTGAAACCGTACGGCTGGTGATCCGGCCGGAGGCGGTCCGTCTCGACGCCAGCCGCGGCGAATTTCCCGCCGTGGTGCGGCGTTCGACCTACCTGGGCTCCACCATCGAATACGAGGTGGAAATCGCCGGCCAAGTGTTGATCGTCGAGGAAACGGATGTGAGGCGCGCCGAAGTGTTTGGCGAAGGACAGGCAGTGATGGCGGGATTCTGGGAAGATGCGCTGTACTGCCTGCTGAAAGCCGACTAGGCGCGAGGCCAGAGCTTGGCGAAACCGAGTCACCGGTTTTAGCGTACAATAGCTAACAAGCGGCGTCTCTGCCGCGCCCCACCCCTTGTCCTGATTCCCCATGCTCGACGTATTCTCCGCCTTTGGCCTTTCTTCCGCCGCCGGTCTCAACGCCTACTTGCCCCTGCTCATTGTGGGGCTATTGGCGCGCTATACCGATCTCATCACCCTCGATTCGCCCTGGGACGCGCTGACGAATCCCTGGGTGCTGGGCGTACTCGCTATCTTGCTGCTTATCGAAATGACGGCGGACAAGATCCCGGCGGTGGATACCATCAACGACGGCATCCAGACCTTCATACGACCGCTGGCGGGAGCGATTCTCTTCGCCGCCAGCGCTCAGGTCATTACCGATGTCCACCCTGTTTTATCGATGGTGAGCGGCTTGCTGATCGCGGGGGGGGTGCACGCAGTCAAGGCCACAGCCCGACCGGTGGTGACGGCGACGACAGGCGGCATGGGCAATCCGGTGGTGAGCGTGGCCGAGGATGTGGCGGCGGCGACGATCACGGTGCTGGCCATCATCTTGCCTTTGCTGACGGGGATAGCGCTCCTCGTTCTGTTGTTTTTCACCCTGCGCTGGTTGCGGAGACGTCGTAGGGTGGCGTAAATCCCAGGTGTTGGCCCTACTCAGTGCAACATCAGGGGCAAATAACCAACTGGAAACTGCTGAATCGAGCATACGATGTCCAGCACATAGGGACCAGCGCTCCCGTGATAACCATCGACAACGAGATAATAATCCCCGGGGGACGCCAACGCATTATCGATGTTGGAGTCTCCGGCGTAAAGGCAATCAGTGGGCGCGGGGCCGTTGAGCAAGAATAAGTCAAGATCGATCCCGGCATCGTGGTAAAGTTGAGCGCTGACCTCGGTGTCGCCTGTAAATTGCAAGTAGTAGATGGCCTCAGGCCCCGACTCCAACCAATCGGAGCGACACGAGGTGTAAATGGAGACAATGGCCGGCCAGTCTGCTGTATCCCCCCGGTAGACCTGCCCGCACACGGCTGGCTCCGCCAATTCCACCGCTAAACCACCGGGCGTCGGCGTGGGCGTAACGGTGGGCGAGGGCGTGGGGCTGGCTGTTGGCGTCGCCGTCGCCGTTGCCGTCGGCGTAACAGTGGGGGTTGGACTGGGGGTGGGGGTAAGTGTCGGGGTCGGGGTGGGTGTTCCCGGCGGGGTAGGCGTGTTGGTGGGCCGTGGCGTGGGCGTATCGCCAGCATAAGCGTATTTGACCGTCAGGTCAGCGCCATCGTTGGGAGAGTTATCGTAGGCCAACACATCGAGATAATGGAAAAGGGAGCCGGTCGCCTCGTTATGGATGATAATAGACAGGTCGTTGCCAGCCTGCCAACCGGGCCGGTCAATTACTTCCTGGACGACCGCTGTTAAGTCCGGGGCGTCGAACCAGTCTGTCGGCGTCTGCAAAATAGCCCAATCAACGCCAGCGGATGTGGTGGGTCTGTCGCTGGCCAACGGGCGTGAATCAGCGAAAGCATGGGATGTATCGACGTCTTCGGCGCGGATCGACAGAAAAACCGGTAGACCCTTCAGCCAATCGGCGTAATGTAAGGATATCGTGGCTTCGAGAATCGTGGCTCCATGGGGAATAGGCACATCTCGAAACCGCAGACCGTTAACGTAAATGGATTCGGTCTGTCCCAAGCGCAATTTGTTCCATTCGACCAAATTCTCGCCTAAATCAGTGCGGACATTGGTGTCATCCTCAAAATGCGCCACCTTCCGCGTGATTTCGTAGGTGGACGGTGACGGCGTGTTTGGCATAAAGCTCTGCAGTTGTTCAACCGTCGAACCTGACCGAGCAATTGTGACAGCGTCATCACCAACCATTCCCGGCACAGCCGCCCAACATAGCACAGGCAATATCAAAACTATCCCAGCAATGAATACAATACGTCGGACGTTCATAGAAATCCCTTGGGGAGCAAAAAACAATGGGGCCTAAGCCAGGAGGAAGCTTGCGGGGCGTCATACAAACACAGACAATTTGGCGCCCATGAAAAAGAGACTCCAAGCGTAAGCCTTATTATAATCCACCATCCTGAAATTCGTATGAAAAGAGTTTGGGTAGGTGATGAAGTTTTTGTAATGAAACGCTTGCTCTTGGGCCGAAATATGTTATCATGCAACGCACGTCGCCCATAAATCGGGATCAGACTCAAAACACCCTCCATCCTATGCCAAGTTCAAGATTGAATAATCCCCCCAACATCGTTCTCACCGGCTTCATGGGCGTGGGCAAAACCGCGGTGGGCCGCGCAGCGGCCACACAATTGGGCCGCCCCTTTGTCGACATGGATGATCTGATCGTCGCAGAGGCGGGCATGTCCATCCCTGAAATCTTCGACCGGCATGGCGAAGCGCATTTCCGCAATCTGGAAAGAACCGTGTTGCGCCGTCTGGCCGCCGAACAGGGTATGGTCATCGCCACAGGCGGCGGTGCGTTGGTCGATGCCGCCAATCGCGAGTTGATGACCCGCACCAGTTTGGTGGTGTGTCTGTCCGCGGCCGTGAGCGCCATCGAGGAGCGCATTGGCGCGGACGCCAACCGCCCCTTGCTGGCTACGCCCGATCGCCAGCAGCGCATCGTCGATTTGCTGAGCCAGCGGGCCGCCGCCTATGCCGAAATACCCTATCGCATCGACACGACTGGACGCTCGGTGCAAGAGGTGGCCGCGGAAGTAGTCGAGCTGGCGGAGCGAGGGCTGGGCGGGGTGTTGAGACTGCCTGTGTCCACGCCAGATGGTGGGGGCTACGACATCCTGGTCGGGGCGGGACAGTTGGCGGAATTGCCGAATCTGCTGGATGAGCGCGGCCTTACCGGCGCTGTCGCTATCATCACCGATGAAAACGTAGCGCCACATTGGGCCGACCGCTTGTTGGAACCACTGCGTTCCGGCGGTTATCCGGCCATCCTTATCACCCTGCCTGCGGGTGAAACGCACAAGAATCTGGCAACGATTGCCCGGATATACGATGATTTGGTAGCGGCGGGAATAGACCGCAGTGGCCTTGTGATTGCCCTGGGCGGCGGCGTGGTGGGCGATATGGCCGGTTTTGCGGCTGCGACCTACCTGCGCGGCGTCCGTTTCGTGCAGATTCCGACCACCCTGCTGGCGATGGTGGACGCTTCGGTCGGGGGAAAGACGGGCGTGGATCTGCCCCAGGGAAAGAACCTGGTGGGGGCGTTCAAACAGCCCGAACTGGTGGTGGTGGACCCCGACCTGTTAGCCACACTCCCGCCCGCCGAATTTCGCAATGGCCTGGGCGAAGTCGTCAAGCACGGCATCATCGCCGACCCGGCGCTGTTCGCCCAGCTCCAGGCTGATGGTCCCGAATCCCTGGAATCGATGTTGGCAAGAGCACTGCGGGTCAAGATCGGCGTGGTGGAACGAGATCCTTTCGAGCAGGGCGAGCGCGCCCATCTCAACCTGGGCCACACCTTCGCCCACGCTTTCGAGCAAGTCAGCCGTTACGCCATTCCGCATGGCCAGGCGGTCGGCGTGGGACTGATTGCCAGCGCCCATCTCTCAGTCATCAGCGGCCATTGTCAGCCCACGCTCCCCGACCGCATCGCGGATGTGCTCGACCGTCTTCTGTTGCCCACCCGGTTTACCGGCCTCGACCCGGCGGCTCTGGTCACCGCCATGTCCACCGACAAAAAGCGGAAAGGCGGGCGGGTGCGTTTTGTCCTGCCGCACGAGATCGGTCGCGTAGCCGTGCACGACGACATCGAACCGGAGCAGGTGACCGAGGCATTAAACAAGGTGTTGGTTTGAGTTTAGACACGCTTTGCAACAATAGTTCCTAAAAATGGTACTGAACCTATCGCCTATGATCAATCGCTTCAAGACCAACAGCCTGACTGGCGCCATTGCGATCCCGCTGGTTGCTATCGTGCTGGCGTTGGCGGTTGCGCTCACCCCCTGGCCGTGGCTGCGCTACAGTCTGGCGCAGATACTGCTTTGGGTGCTGCCAGGTCTGGGTTGGATTGCACTATTGCCGCGACATCAACTGCAATGGACAGAGCGCGTCGCCGTGGCTCTGGGTTTGAGTTTTGTCGTCACACCGGTGACAGTCCTTTTGCTGACGTACCGGCCGGGCCCCCTGACCGTGACACAATTGTTGACGGCGATGGTCTTGCTCAGCAGCGCACCGGCCATGGTTGCCGCCCTGCTCCGGCGTTGGCGCAAAAACAAAGCATCCCGGCCATTTCCTGCTGAAGAGGGAGCAATTCCGCAATTGGGGCGCGACAGGCCGCGCTTGAGCCGGGCCTTGATCTGGTTAGGGCTTGCGGTTTTGTTGGCAATGGGATTACGCTTCATCAACCTCAGCTATTCCGAATTTCAAGGCGATGAAGCCATCATCATGGTCCGCACTGCCCGGATCCTGGAGGGGGTGGATCAAGTCGTGTTCGAGGCCAAAAAAGCCCCGGCGCAGTTCACCATCGTCATGGCAAACTGGCGACTGACTGGCATATCCAATGAATTAATGGCCCGTTTTCCCTTCGCCTGGCTGAGCATGCTGGGTCTGGCCGGCGTCTATCTGATTGGTCGGCGGTTACAGGATCACTGGCTGGGCATACTCGCCGTATCACTGCTGGCCATCGAGGGTTATCTGGTCGCATTTGCGCGTATCACCCAGTACCAGAGCCTGGTGTTTGCCCTTTCGGTGCTGGGGCTCTTGTGTCTGCTGGTCTACACTCGCAGAGGCTATGGCGCGCTGGTGATCCTGGCCGCCGCTCTCTTCGCCGGAGGCTTTCTCGCCCACTATGACGCGGCGCTGGCGTTACCGGCGGGTCTCTTCCTGATCGGCGCTCGCTTCTGGCAAGAGCGTCGTTTCGATGTCCGCACCCTTCTTCCCTTGCTCCTCGCCGCACTGACAGGTCTGATCCTGCTCGCCATCTTTTATATCCCCTTTTATCGCAGTCCGTGGGTCGATTACACCTCGGATTACATCGTGTCCCGTGTCGGCGTCGCCCTGAGCAACAACCTGCGTGATACCTTCACCCTATCGACGGTCTATAACGCCATCTATTGGATGCTACTGCTGATCGGAGGATTGGCGCTGGCGTTGCTCTCAACCTGGTCGGCCTGGGGGCGACGTGGACAAACGCTCGTCGCTTTGCTATTCCTGCTGGCCGCCACGACCGTGATCTGGCCGGAATCCTGGGTAATCGGCTCCGTCACCCTGGCCGGTCTTCCGTTCCTGATACTGCTGGCAGGCGCAGTGGTCGCCCCCCGTCAATCCGAGTCTATGCGCGCCCTCTGGGTCTGGTTCAGCGTCCCCTTTCTTTTCTACCTGTTTGTGGTCGATGTACCCTGGACGCACGTTCACACCTTCTTTATTCCCTGGGCGATCCTGGTTGCATGGAGTTTACGCAAAGCCTGGGACTGGCTGGGACAACGCTCGCGGCGGATGCGTAGCATTGCGTTGGGATTTGTGGGTTTACTCTATGTGCTGTCCGCCTTCTACATTTTTATGATGTTTGTCGATCATACACCCGAATACCGGCGCACCTTCCCTGCAAACCAAAACGCACTGTACCCCACCGTTTACGATCAAATTCCGAAAAATGGCATCTTTGGCTTCCCGTATCGGGCCGGTTGGAAAGTCGTGGGCTATCTGCGTGATTCCAACCAGCTACCGGATAACTTCAATAGCAATGAAGAGCCGCCTATCACCGATTTCTACACCCGACACGCCCAACGTCAGTCCTCACCCGACATGTATATCACGGCTGTCAACGTGCAAGATGAGATTGGGATCGAGTGGGATCAGATCGAATCGCAGTACAGCCCGATGCTCGTATCAACAGTCGGGGGCGAGCCTAAACTCACCGTTTACCGGCAGGGCGTTTCTGGCGCCCCGCCCCTCGCCTTCCGGGTTGAGGACTACGAGCATCTGTTCGATCGGGGCACAACGCCGGCTCGGGTCGCCAATTTATCCGGACGGCTCGAACAGGGCATGCCTGACACCTACACACCCCAGGACTACATTGTCGGCGATTTCGCCCATCTGATCGGGTATCGCCTTGAAACGGATCTGGCGATACCAGGCGGTTATGTCAACGTGATCTTGATCTGGGAAGCGTTGGGCTCCACAAAAAACGATTATCATGTGTTCAACCATCTGCATGATGGCAACACCATGCGGGGGCAGATGGACGGAAAACCGGGCTCCGGCGCTCGCCCCACCAACACCTGGCAACCGGGCGAGCAGATCATCGACGCCTATCGCATTCCCATCCTGCCAGATAGCCCCGCCGGTTCCGTGCCGCTGCGGATCGGGATGTACGATCTGGCCACAATGAAACGAGCGGAAACCCGAACCGGCGAGGGAGAACTGATTGGTGATAGTATCCATCTAACGGATGTCTTCATTCAGTCACCCTGACCACACGCGTTACGCTAAGTTGTGTAACCAATATCTTGGCAACAATTGCGCGACTGGGGACATTCTCGCTGTGGAAATATTTTCGCTGATGAAACCGAGTGCGACCAAGACGCGCAAAGATTGGTCAGGATGGGATCCAAGTGGCCTCTCCTTATTCATACACCCGATAAAAATCACTCGCCCAGCGGATAATCAGCACCACAGAAATGCCCGACCCTAACAGCAAATCAGGCGAATCGACGTGCAATGTCAACAAAATCATGGGGATGAGCGCCGACGCCAACATCATCGCCCGAGCTTGATGCTTGAAAATGAAGTGCAAGGCTAAGTAAATCGCAGCGACAATCGGGATCAGCAGGGGAAAAAACCACAGCGCCAGGCCTCCCGCCACGCCCACGCCCATGCCTCCCCTGAATTGGGTGAAGACAGGCCAACAATGCCCCGCTACGGCAGCTGTCCCCACGAATGGCACAATCCACGGATTGGGCACAACCTGCAACACCAGCCACACCGCCAGCGCACCCTTGCCGATATCGACCAGAGCGGTAACGACGCCAGCGACGCGATTGACGTTACGGAACACATTCGTGCCGCCGGTGTGCCCGCTGCCCACCGTACGCGGATCGACGCCTCCCAGCAGCCGCCCGGCAATCACGCCCGTGGGAAAGGATCCGATCAGGTACCCGGCCAGCACCGCCAGCAAAACATCCCAAACCGACAATCCACTCATGAGATCACCCGTAACCGCTGCGGAATGATGCCAATTGTCATCTGGTGAATCTTATAGCCAACCATCTCACCATCCGCCTCCGAGGCGAAACCATCAGGGCTCTCGATCACGATGTGCTTGCCTCGCGCCATCGTCACTTTGGGATGGCTCATGTGCGTTCCTTTCATGATTTTGGGAATGAGCGGCAATGCCTCGAAACGACCGATGTCATGCGCTATGCACAGGTCCAGAATGCCGTCATCCTGGCTGGCTTGCGGTGCGGCCAGAAATCCTCCCCCGAGCCGGGGACCATTGGCGACCAAAACCATAAACAAGGGAAAAGTCAGTACTTCGTCGTCATAGCGGATGGTGACCTGGGGTGTGCGATAGTGTACGAACAGCGTCTTCAGCACCGCCACCAGGTAGATGAGAAATCCGCGCAGACGCTTGATTTTGTGCGCTTCGACATTCACGTCGGCATCGAAGCCGGCGCCGACGATGTTGAGAAAATATCGCGATGGGGCGGTATCCGTTTCGATGTAGCCCACGTCGATCGTGCGTGTGTGTCCTCGTCGCAGCCGGTTCATGGCGTCGTCCAGCCCCTTGTCCATGCCCATGCCCCAGGCAAAATCATTCCCGCTGCCGACGGGCAACACGCCCAGAGTCGTCGGCGCCACGCCCTCTAT
>DUEF01000091.1 GCA_011176555.1 Caldilineae bacterium | reverse complement strand
TTTGAGTCGTCGCAACTCCCGCATGTTGGCAATGACGCGGTCGAATTCACCGCGATGGCGGATGTCAGCATAATGGTCGGGCGTAACGCCGTCGATGGAGACAACGATCCGATCCACTGCCAGATCGACCAACGCTTCGGCGACCTCGGCTGTCATCAACATGCCGTTGGTGGTCATTTCCACACGGGCCCCGACCTTTTTGGCCAGCTCGACCATCGCCAAAAAATCAGGATGGTGCATCGGTTCGCCGTAGCCGCCGAAATGGATGATGGGCGGGACAGGGAACTCGCGCAATTGCGCCATGAGTTGCTCGAACGATGCCAGTGGCATCCGGCTGATCGGCTCATTCCAGGCGCGACGGATGCAGGTCTCGCAATCGAGATTACAGGTGGTGGTGATTTCGACGTAGAGTTTGGTGAGAGGCGAGGGGGTCATAGTGCTGTTTTTTGTGTGGGAGGATGGACGGGGCGAGAACAAAATGAAACGCTGGAGTATCGATGTAGTGTAATGGAATGGCGAAAAGATCGAAAAATCTGGCTTTCTCTGCGATGGTGTTTTGGTCTCATCGGATGTCGTACGCGGCAAGCGTTGAGTTTTGCCCCGCTCCTTTCCCCATGCTACCATGCTTTGTCTTTGTCCCACACTCCCACTCTCTCACACTCCCATCTTCCCACCCTCCCGCATGACCACTCCCACCTCCGCCAAACGCCCCCGCGTCTGGGTTATCGGCCTCGACGGCGTACCCTGGACGCTGCTCCAACCCTGGATCGACGCCGGTCACCTGCCCACCCTGGCCAAACTCCAGGCCGGCGGCGCCTGGGGCGGCTTGCGCTCCACCATGCAATTCCTCACCGCCGTGGCCTGGACCAGCTTTCTCACCGGCCTCAACCCTGGCAAGCATGGCATTTTCGACTTCGCCCGGCGCATTCCCGGCACCTACGACCAGGAACTGACCAACGCCGCCCGGCGCTCAGGGCGCAGCCTCTGGCGCGTGCTTTCGGATGCCGGCCGCCGCGTGGGCGTGGTCAACGTGCCCATGACCTTCCCGCCCGAACCGGTCAACGGCTTCCTGATTTCCGGCCTCGACACCCCGGGCCTGGATTCCAGCTACACCTATCCGCCGGAACTGAAAGCGGAAGTCAACGACGTGCACTTCATCGCCGTGAGCACGGTGGGGAAATCGCACGAACAGTACCTGCAAGAGACCCTGGCAGGCGTTGATCAACGCTTCGCGTTGCTGTGGCGCACGATCGAACGCGAGCCTCTGGATTTTTACATGTGGGTGGAGATGGAAACCGACGCCATCCAACATTGCTCCTGGCACCTCCTATCCGATCCCGCCCATCCCCAACATGACGCCATCCTGCAGGTGTACAAGCGCATCGACCGGCATCTCGCCCGCTTGGTGGAGGAACTACCTGATGATGTGACGCTGATTGTAATGTCCGACCACGGAGCCGGGCCTATCGAGAAAACGGTGTATCTCGACCGATGGCTGGCCCAGCGAGGCTGGTTGCGTTACAAACAGGGGGCCGGTTACAGTTTGGGAGACCGGGCTCGGCGCGTCACCCGCGTTGGCGTCAAAAAAACCTTCTATCTGGCGCAGCGATTCCTGCCGGTCGCCGCCAAAGGCTACCTGAAACGCTTCACCGGCGCCCATGCGGCCCTCGAAACTTTCATCGAAAAAACCGATTTCGATTGGTCGCAAACAACCGCTTACGCCACTGGCAACTTCGGCAACATCAACCTGAACATCAAAGGCCGGGAGCCAGAGGGCGTGATCGAGCCGGAAGATGTAGATCGGGTGATCGCTGAGATCACGGCGGCGTTGTACGAATTACGGGATCCAGACACAGGTGAGCAGATGGTGGTGGACGTGATGCGACGTGAGGAAATCTACCACGGCGACATGGTCGACTACGCTCCAGATCTGCTGATTCGCTGGCGAGACGATAAATATCTGGCGACAACGGATTATGATCACGATCCATCCGGGCCGCTGTTCGGCGTCAAAGAAAAATTCGGACGGCACGGGGCCGCATATGCGCTCGACAAGACCGGCACGCATATCATCGAAGGCATCTGCATCCTGTACGGCCACGGCGTGCGTAAGAACGCCCGTTTGCATGACGCCAACCTGCTGGATCTGGCCCCCTCCATCCTGCATTTGCTCGATGCGCCCATCCCCAAAGCGATGGATGGCCGGGTGCTGACCGAGGCATTCCTACCCGAAATCGCCGACCGCGCGATTCGCTACGAGGAGGATGACCAAACCATTGATGGCGGCTCGGGCATCGAACTCAGCGCCGAGGATGAGGAGGAAATCCGGGCCCGGCTGCAAGGGCTGGGCTACGTGGCTTGATGAACGCGTAATTGTGCGCCCTTAACGATTATGTCCGCCTTCGATCTCTCCGTCATCATCGTCAACTGGAACGCCGCCGCATACTTGCCGGCCGCGCTGGAATCATTGTTCACGGCGCAGGGCGATTTGCGCATGGAAGTGCTGCTGGTGGACAACGCCTCGACCGACGACTCCATTCAGGTGGTGCAGAGACGTTTCCCCCAAGTCGAGGTGCTAGAGAATCACGAAAACAGGGGCTATGCCGCGGCCAACAACCAGGGCCTGGTCTGGGCGCAGGGACGTTACATTCTGCTCCTCAACCCGGACACGGAGATGCCCGCAACCGCTTTGCGCCTATTTATCGCCTATCTCAAAGCACACCCCGAAGTGGGCGTCGTCGGGCCGCGCTTGCAAGCCAAGCGTGGGAAAATCCAGGGCGGGGCTGCGGGCTATGATCCCTCCCTCTCGACCATCTTCAATTTCTCCACCTTTCTCTATCGACTACTGCCTGGGTATTTCAAGGGCCTGTGGCTGCCCCGCTCACGCTACAAGCAAGCTGACCCCGTCCAAGTCGATTGGGTGTCTGGCGCTTGCATGATGGTGCGACGCGAAGCGTTCACGGCGGCAGGCCTTCTAGATGAACGCTATTTCATGTACTCGGAAGATGTCGAGTGGTGCCGGCGTATACGCCAGGCAGGATTCCAGGTGGCTTGTCTGCCGACCGTGGCCGTGACGCATCATGTCGGCGGCAGTTCGCGGCAGCTGGGCCCCGCCTTTTACGCGCACAACATCGACTCGCTTGATTTGGATTTGCGCAGTCGCTACAACGCGGCGACGGTCGCTCTCATGCACCTTATCGGCGCGTTCGGCTTTCTTTTGCGCTACCTGCTGGGAGAAGTAACGTATTTACGCCAGCGACAACCCGTATACGCCGAGATACGAGACCTGTGGGCGGCCTGCCTGAAAACCAGCTTAATTCGCATCTTTCGCCCCACGCCAAGCGCGCCCTCCGCCCCGCAATCCCCGACCTCTG
>DUEF01000090.1 GCA_011176555.1 Caldilineae bacterium | reverse complement strand
TTCGTTTGGTTATCGGTGTTTACGTGTTGCGTATTCCGTATTCCGTTTTGAGGTCTCCAACGCAACACGTAACACGCAACACTTTTACGTCCAGACCGGATTGTGCCACAACTCCAGCTCTTGCCCAATTCCCCGACGCTGCGCTTCCTGATACACCCGATGTGCGTTGATCAGATCTTCGATGCCCATGCCCAGGGGACTGAAAAAGATGCGTTCCTCGTCGTTCTCGCGTCCCGCCGCCCTGCCGTTGACGATGGCCCCCAATTCGATGATGTCGTCGGGGGCGACCAGGTTTTCGGCGACCATGTCGGTGAGGATGGCGGTGGGCAGTTGCAGTTGTTTTTTGTTATCGACCACGATCTTGTCGCAGTCCAGCACCGCCTCGAACGTATAATCGTTGACCGACAGATTCGCCAGCAACGCGCCCGCTTTCAGCCACGCCGCGGGGATGTAGCGATCGTCGGGGCCCACGTTCGTGGCCGGGGCGATCACGTCGGAGCCCTCCACCGCGGCGCGGGCGGTATCCACCACTTCGATCTCCAGCCCGAGCTTCGCTCCCATCTCATCAGCGAAGGCATGGGCTTTTTCCGGGGCGATGTCGAACAGCTTGACCTGGCGGATGCGGGGCAGGGCCACGTGCAGCGCCATCAACTGCGTGCGGTTGATCACGCCGGAGCCGATCAGCCCCACCACTTCCGCGTCGGCCCGGGCCAGATACTTCGCCCCCACGCCCACCACCGCGCCCGTGCGCATGGCGCTGATGGCCGTGCCATCCATGACCGCCAGGGGGAAACCGGTCTCGGGATCATTGAGGATGGTGATGGCGTTGGAGCGGGGCATGTTGCGCTTGATCGGATTCTCGGGGTTGCTGGGAATCCATTTGATGCCCGCCACCTGCACATCGCCGCCGACATAGGCCGGGTGCATGCTGATGCGGCGCTTATGGATGCCGTTCCAGTGGATGAGCGGCGCTTGCGGTTCGATGCACTCGCCCTCATCCAGCAAACGAAAGACTTTTTCGACCGCGGCCATCGTCTGCGGCATGTCCAGCCCGCCGCATTCGATGACCTGTTCTTGCGTCAGATAGAGAAATGTCACGGAACGATCCATGAACACTTCCTCCTAATGCTGCAACTTGGGATCAAACACATCCCGTAAGCCGTCGCCAAGCAGGTTGAAGGCCAAAACGGTGATGAGAATGGCCATGCCGGGGAAGAAAGAGACCCAGGGGGCGTCGAACAGATACTTGGTGCCGTCGCGAATCATCGATCCCCAGGCCGGCGTGGGGGGCGAAACGCCCAGACCAATGAAACTGAGGTTGGCTTCGACGCGAATGGCGGTGGCGATCCAGATGCTGGCCAACACGATGAGTTCACTGGTGATGTTGGGCAGGACGTGGACGCGGGCGATCCTGAAATTTCCGGAGCCAATGCTCCTGGCGGCCTCAACATACTCGTTCTCTTTGACGGTCAATGTCGAGCCATGCGCCACCCTGGCGAAGGTGGGCGCGAGCACAATGCCGATGGCGAGGATCATATTGAACAGGCCGCCTCCCAGCACAGCCAACACCATCAGGCCCATGATCAAGCTGGGAAACGCCATCAGCACATCGGTGGCGCGCATCAAAAAGTTTTCGGTTTTTCCGCCCTGGTAGCCGCCTGTCAGCCCCATGAGCGCGCCGCTAATGCCACCGATCAACACTGCGGCGACGCCGACCAGGAGCGAGACCCGAGAGCCATAGATAATGCGGGACATTTGGTCCCGGCCATAAGAATCGAGCCCCATCCAATGCTCGCGGCTGGGGGGGGCCAGGCGATTGGTCGGATCCTGGAGAAGGGGGTCGTAAGGAGCCAACAAGGGTTGTGGGTCCCGTCCCTGAAAGATGGCGATGAACCAGTCATCGGCGAAAATTGCCGTAAATAATACGATGAGCATTAAGAAAAGTCCCAAAATAGCAGGGCGGTTTCTGATGAATGTTTGCCACAAACGTTTTCTTTGACTGCGGATGCGAATGGCCGGCACGTCCAGCGGCTCTAGCACTTGACTATCAATGCCCAGATCAAGTTTATCGATTTTACCAGGGTCTATGTTGTCACTCATGCCTTATACCTCAATGGGTGATGCGGGGATCGACGATGCTGTAGATGACGTCTGTAATGAGGTTTATGCCCACGACGAACAATGCGTAGATGACCATCACGGATTGCAGCGCAGTGTAATCGCGTTGCATGATAGAACCCACCAGCATCTTGCCGAGACCGGGACGAGCGAAGACGGTTTCGGTGAGGACCGAATCGGCGACCAGGCTGGCCGCCCAGATGCCAATAATGGAGACAATCGGCACGAGGGCCGCGCGTAGCGCGTGCCGGAGCGTCACCACGCGTTCGCTGAGACCTTTGGCGCGGGCGGTTCGCACGTAATCATCCCTGAGGACGTTGAGCATGGCGGATCGGGTGAGCCGCGTGACGGACGCGGTCATGATCAACCCCAGCGTTAAAGCCGGCAACGCCAGGTGCGAGAGATTACTCTTCCAGTCGGTGAGATCACCGCCGCCGACTGCCGGAAATATGGGGATCTTGACGGCAAAAAGCAGCATAATCAAAATACCGAGATAGAACGCCGGGACGGAAAGACCCGCAAGAGAGAGAACGCGGCCGATATAGTCGGCTGTCGTATTGGCGCGCTGGGCCGAGAAGATGCCGATAGGGACGCCGAGGAGTGTGCCGACAATGATCGACGTAAATGTCAATTCCAGCGTATAAGGTAAAACCTGCCTCACCAGTTCACTGATTTCTTTACCAGTGATCATGGAAGTGCCCAGATCGCCACGCAACAAATCCGCCAAGAAGTTAAAGTATTGGACGATAATCGGTTCATTTAGCCCCATTCTCTCGCGCAAAGCCTCGACAGCCTCTTGAGAAGCATAGTCACCTAATGCAGCCGTAGCGGGGTCCCCCGGAATCACCCGCACAACAAAAAAGACCAAAGTTAATACGGCCAAAACAGTCGGTATTGCCAGTAGCAACCTGGAAGCAAGGTATCTTGCCATAAGGGTTTCACTCCAGTTTGAATGTCGCCGATGTCAGGAAAAACGGTCGGGGGCTCACAGTGCCGCGGGCCCCCGACCTGACTAAAGGCCAGTAGACTACAGACTGACTACCTGCGACTACTTGACGATGCGAGTGGTCTCATCGATCTGCGGGTAGAGAGCCAGCGCAGATTTGAGTTCGTGGCCGAAATCAACGTAATCGTGACGGGCAGTGACCTGATTCATGTAGAGGAGGGGCAAGGAGATCATTTCGTCCAGGAGCTTGATTTGCGCTTCCTTCCACAGTTCGATCTGTTTGTCTGGATCCTGCTCGACGCGAGCCGCCTCGATCAGATCATCGATGCCTGTGTAGTGCGAGAAGTTGGTGTCGGGCTTGGCGCCGGTGACGACGATCGAATCGGAGTGATAGAAACGAGTGAGATACACATCAGCATTGGGACGCCAGGCGACGTAAACGACGATGGGATTCACATCATCGCGAATCAGCTTGTGCATGCTGGAGTGATCCACGGTGTTGATCTTGATATCGATGCCAAGCGGCGCCAGTTGGGCCTGCATGCTCGTGTAAGGCTTCAGGTACGACTCGCGCTCAGAGGAAACCAATTCCAGAGAGAAGCCATCGGCGTAACCTGCCTCAGCCAATAGCGCTTTGGCTTTGTCCAGATCCTTGGCGTAGTCGAGACCCAGTTCGACCACTTCCTTCTCGGTCAAGCCGCCGGCCAGGAACTGGGCGGGAACTTGCGAGTAGACATTGGCGGCGACGGGCGGGCCAAACAGCGCCAGGAATTCATCTCGATCCAAGGCATAGGCGATGGCCTTTCGTACGCGCACGTCATCCAGTGGGGAGACGGTGGTGTTGAAATGGATGGTGGCGACTTCGCCCACACCATAGACATCCACGCTAATGCCATCTTCCTGATCCATGCGCTCGACCCAGGCGCCCTCATTCTGGCCGTTGATTGCATCGAGATCACCGGATTTGAGGCCCAATTCACGGCTGTTCAGTTCAGGCATGAAGCGATAAACCACTTTGTCCAGCAATGGACGGCCGCGGAAGTAAGCATCATTCGCCGCCAACGTAACGTTGTCCTGCGGCGTATAGCTTTCGAACATGAAGGGGCCGGTGCCAGAGGGGTTGGTCTTGAAGCCTTCAGCGCCTACGGCCTCATATTGTTTCTGGCAGACGATGAAACCGCCAGCATAGTCCGCGATCTTGGGGAAGAAGAGCACGGGAGAAAGCGGCTGATCCATCGTGATCTTGACGGTGTAGTCATCCACAGCCTCGACTGACATGCCGCTGTATTCACCGGCGTAAGCGGAGGTGTCGGGATTGGCCGATTTCGCCAGTGACCAGACCACATCTGCAGAGGTCAGCTCGTAGGAAGGCGTCTCTTCCGTGGGATGGCACATCACGCCGCGACGCAGTTCGAATGTCCACACCTGTTTGCCGTCCACGAGTTCCGGCTCGGGTAGTTTCATGGCCAGATCGGGCTCGAACACGGAGCCATCGCCGGGTTTATAGCGCACGAGAGCGTTGAACATCATGTCCGCCAGGTTGCGGTCGTTGGTTGCCGCTGCGAAATGCGGATCCATCGTGCCCAAGTCCGCGGCTTTGTCGGCATAACGGAAGATGACGGGCTCGCTGGGTTCGGGCTCAGGGGTCACCTCAACGATTTTCGTCACTTCTTTTTCCACAACCTGCGGCGTGCCCTCGACGATCACCGTCTCTTTGACCGTCACAATTTCCGTGACAACAACTTCCTTCTCGATCACCTGGGGGGTCGGTTGTGCGCAAGCCCCCAGAGCGACCAACACAACAAGAATGCTTACCAGAAAAACAAAGCGTTTCATGGATCTCCTCCTTTGGAGAGTTGAGAAAGGGTTTGAGTGTTAAAAAATAGGTACGGAAACCCGAAGGCTTCTAGAACCCAAAAAAATGGAATTCGACACCTCGGAAACTCTCTGTCTGTGTTGTTCGCTTGCGCAGATGCGAGTGCGGCGGCGAGACATCTATTATTGGAAGTTGATCTAACCGCTTGTCCGGTTGACGCAACGTAAAAAGCAAAAAACACCGGCGATTGATCTCGAACAGATCACGTAACCCTACCGCCGGTCTCATCCCCACAAGAGCTTGCTCGCTTCAGCAAACCAGCCCACATGCCGTCGCAAACGAACATCGAAGCTCTGGAGGATGCTTATTGAATGTAATACTTCTACCATACCCATCGTTAGAAGTCAAATCAAGTTGTCAGTTTCACTTAGGTTTCTGGTATTATTTCTGATACGCATGAACAGGCTGGTAGGGTTGTCCTTCGTCAAAACGAGTAATTCGCAACGGCGCGATATCCACCTCTGTGTGGCCATTTAGCACCAACTCGGCCATCGTTTGGCCGATCGCCGGCCCTTCCTTGAAGCCGTGACCGCTCATGCCAGTGGCGAAATAGAATCCTTCGATGCCCGGGGCAGGTCCCATCAAAGCGTGCCCGTCCAGAGTATAGCCCTCTGCGCCGATATGCCCTTTGCGCACAGCGCCTGTTTCCATGACGGGAACGCGGTTGCACAGACGTTCGAGCACGCTGAATTGGATCTGGAGCATGGGCGTTTCGCCGTAGCTGTCCAATTCGCTGGCGGTGATGACTTTATTGTGCTCTCCTCCCGATGTCCCGGCCAAGGTGAGCCCCCCCGTCTCGGGTCGGAAATACATGCCGTTCAAGCGATCGATAAACGTCAGGTGGGGATGAGGCAACGAGGGCGGGGTTTCGACAATCGTCGCCTGGTGCAACGCCGGCGTGATGTGCAGTTCGATGCCGACCATGGCCGCCACCAGCGCTCCCCAGGGCCCGGCCGCATTGATCACGACCGGCGCGGCAATGTCCCCGACCTTCGTCTGCACCCCGCGCACGCGTCCCCCCGCCAGATCGACGCCCGTCACCTCGACGCCCTGCACGATTTGGGCGCCGTGTCGTCGCGCCGCCTGCGCAATGCCCATGGCGGTGAGATGCGGATCGGCATAGCCAGAAAGCGGCTCGTAAGCAGCGATGGAGATGTCCTCTGTCAGCACATACGGAGCCATGTCCTTGATCTCATCACCAGAGACCAGGCGGGTGTCGATGCCGATGTCCTGCATCATGGCGACATTCGCTTTGAGTCGTTCGAGATTCTTTGGTTTGACCGTGCGCACGAAGCCGGTGCTGACAAATCCGCAATCGCCGCCGATGATTTCATCGAAATAACGGAATGTATCGAAACTCTTGTGCGCAAAAGTGGCTTCGATGGGATTGTCGTAGTGCATGCGCACCAAACCACTGCTCAGGCCGGTGGCTCCGGCGCCGACATGCTTGCGTTCGAGCAACACAACCTTCCCCGCTCCCATGCGTGCAAGATGAAATGCCGTGCTGGTTCCGATGATGCCGCCGCCAATGATAACGATGTCTGCTGTCGAAGGAATGTCCACAGTTACACCTCTCTGGAGAAAACGGGGACGGTAGTTTGAGCAATGGAGGCGAGGATACCATAAGTGATGCGGGAAGGGAAGATGCGTTGAGCTTGTTCAAAACGCTGAAATGTGTTTTGACAAAGCGCCGCCGACATGCTATTCTTCGCTCCACTATGCGATTGTCCTTTGCTCCCCGTTTCAGGCGTCTTCTCAAGCAACCAACCTAACCGGTTCGGACCCTTGGGCGCGGGCGCATATCGAAGACGATAACCCCTGACCAACAAGCTCTCCTGCCGGAGGGCTTTTTTGTTGCCGTTCCGCAGAAACTTGCAACCGCCATCTTATCCGCAGATTTCACAGATTAGCGCAGATGAAAAAACGTAATTCCGCAAAAAAACACCCTGGTTTGTCGTTCTGAGGGAGTGAAGCGACCGAAGTGCCTCCGATCTCGAAGGGGTGGATTCTCCGCCTTGCTCAGAATAACACGAACACGATGCGCGTTCATCGTGCAACCAGTTCACTGCTGAGACACAAAACCATGAAACTACAAGTCGGCGTCATCGGCGCTACGGGCTACACCGGCTACGAACTCGTCAAACTGCTGCACCGCCACCCTCAGACCGAAATCGTCTGGGCCACATCAGAATCGTCGGCGGGCAAGCGCTTGAGTGAGCTCTATCCCACGCCTGACGACACGCCGCTGATCAAACAAGCGGACGCGCCTCTGGCTCAGGCGGATGTCGTCTTTCTCTGCCTGCCTCACGTCGCTTCGATGGAGGCGGTGGCACAGGTGCGGGCCGCGGGCGCGAGGGCCATCGATCTCTCCGCGGATTACCGCCTGCCTGACCCCGTTGTGTACGAGCGCTGGTACGAGCATCCCCATACCCAGACCGTGCTGCTCGGCGAGGCCGTCTATGGGCTATGCGAGATCAACCGCCGCCAGATCGCCGGTGCGGAACTGGTCGCCAATCCCGGCTGTTATCCGACCACTGTCAATCTCGGGTTGTGGCCCCTGGCCCGGGCCGGCGCACTGGGCCCGCGCATCATCGTCGATGCCAAATCGGGCGTGTCCGGCGCGGGGCGCAAGCTTCGCTTGGGCAGTCATTTCGTCGAAGCCAACGAAAATCTCAGTCCGTACAGCATCGGTTACGCCCACCGCCACATCGCGGAGATGGAAATGATCCTGGGGCCGCACGTGCAGGGGGAAATCGAGATCGCCTTTTCGCCCCACCTGATCCCCGTCAACCGCGGCATCCTCTCCACGATTTACATCGAGGTGGATCCCGCATTGTCGGAGCGGGAGGTGCGGGGGATCTATGCCCAGGCCTATGCTGACGAGCCATTCATTCATCTTTTGCCGCCCGGCCAGCTCGCCACGCTTGGCCACACCGTGCACAGCAATCGTTGCGCCATCGCCCTCACGCCTTTGCCGCGGCCCGGCCAATGGATTGTCACCGCCAGCGAAGACAATTTGCTCAAGGGCGCCAGCGGTCAGGCCCTGCAAAACATGAACATCATGTTCGGGCTGAAGGAAACGACCGGGCTTCTGTAAGCGGTGGGATGAAGCATCGCACCGCCCACCGCTTACCGCGACATTATGAACCTTCAATAAACAATCAGGTAACCAAGACCTCCGGGAGGTGGCGATGAAATGTCGCCATTTCCGAAAGATTTAACTGGCGAAGCGCCTGTCTTTCAACAAGAATCCTTGCCGCCGCCTCCCGAGGTCGCTCCAACCTCTTACCGTTTTATTTCTGTAATGTTCATCATGTCGCGGTACGGGTGGCTAACTTGACAGGCGACGCTCGAAACAGGACACTTGCACCATGAAAGAACGCACATCCCCCCATCCGATTCATGTCATCAAGATCGGTGGCAATCAAATTGACGATCGAGACTTCCTGGCTACGATGGTGGAAACGATTGCCACCATCCGCAAAGGGGGCGTGCGCCCCGTGATCGTGCATGGCGGCGGGCAGGAAATCGTCCGCCTGCATGACGAACTCGGCGTCCCTTTCGATTACGTCGAGGGCTTACGCGTGACGAGCGAGCAATCGATTCGTCTAGTGAAGATGGCGCTCAACGGCATCGCCAATCTGCGCATTGTGCGCTGGCTTGTCAATAGCGATATCGACGCCATCGGCCTGAACGGCATTGATCTGGGGTTGATTCGGGTCGAGCGCTACCTGGTGGGAGACAAAGATATCGGTCGGGTTGGCAAGATCACGGCCGTGCATGTCAAAAAATTGGAGCCGATCCTGAGCGCCAACATGGTTCCGGTCATTTCTCCCGTAAGCTTGGGGCATGATGGCTTCAGCTACAATGTCAACGCCGATCACGTGGCGGAGGCCATGGCCGTCGCCTTGCAAGCGTTGCGCCTGGTTTTCATCACCGATGTGCCAAATGTACAGATTGCAGGGCGTCCCATGCGCATGCTCGACGCCGATCAGATCGAGGATTTGATTTTTGGCCATTTCATCACCGGTGGTATGATCCCGAAAGTGCGTTCAGCCGTGTCCGCTTTGAGCGCTGGCGTCCCCGCGGCGATGATATCCAATTTCGAAAACTATAGCCAGGGCGAAGGCACGATGATTGTCCGTTCGTAAAGTCCCCATCCCCCCATCACTCGACCCTACAAATCACCCGACCAAAATCATGAACCCAACCATCCAACTCGAACAACGATACCTTGTACGCGCTTACAACCGCCCGCCTTTCGTCCTGGACACCGGACAAGGCGTCTGGTTGCAGGACACCGACGGCAACGAATACCTGGATCTGGTGGCGGGCATCGCCGTCAGCGCCCTTGGCTACCAGGATCCCGAGATCGTAGGAACGATTGTCACCGCCGCCAGCAAGCCCCTGCACTATTCCAATCTCTATCATTCCGAGCCGATGGCGCGCTTCGCCGCGCATCTGGTCGAGGCCACGCCGTTCGCTGACCGCGTGCATTTTCAGAACAGCGGCACAGAGAGCAACGAGGCCGCGTTCAAATTCGCTCGCAAGTGGGCGCGCCAGCACTACGGCGAGGGCAAGACGGACATCGTTTCGTTCAGCGGCGCCTTTCATGGCCGCACCATGGGCGCACTGGCCACCACCCCTCGCCCAAAGTACCAGGATCCTTTCCGCCCCCTGATGCCGGGCGCGCGTCTGGGTCAGTTCAACGATCCCGCCAGCGCCGCCGAGATCATCGACGACAATGTTTGCGCGGTGATTTTGGAGCCGGTGCAGGGCGAGGGCGGCATCCATCCCGCCAGCAACGAATTCATGGTGGCCTTGCGAGAGCTCACGCATAAACACAACGCCTTGCTGATCTTCGACGAGGTGCAGTGCGGGGTCGGGCGCACCGGCACATTTTGGGCGCACGAACCTTATGGCGTCATGCCCGACATCCTCTGCGCGGCCAAGCCCCTGGCCAACGGCCTGCCCATCGGCGCGGTGCTGGTCAGCGAGCGCGTGGCCGAGGTCATCCATCCGGGCGATCATGGCACGACTTTCGCGGGCGGGCCTTTTGTGACGGCGGTGGCCGATGTGGTGGTGCGCCGCGTCAGCGATCCCGCCTTTCTGGCCCATGTGGAGGCGACCGGCGCTTATTTCAAGGAGCGGTTGGAGGCATTGAACAGCCCGCATATTCAGGAAGTGCGCGGCCGCGGCTTGATGCTGGGCGTACAGCTCGATGTGCCCGCCGCACCCATCATACAGGCTGGCTACGGGCATGGTTTGCTGCTGCTCAACGCCGGCTCCGACGTGTTGCGCCTCGTGCCGCCGCTGATCATCACCCCGGCCGAGGTGGATGTCGCCATCGAGCGGCTGGCCGAGACATTGGATCAGGTCGGATGAATGCCACAGTAGGGGCGTCCGGCCGAACGCCCCTACGACCCCGTCCTCTCACATGATCCCCCGCCCCGCCACCGAGGCTGACATCCAGCCCATCTGCGATCTGGTCAACCACTTCGCCGAGCAGAACCTGATGTTGCAGCGCACGCCGGAACAGGTGCGGATGGCATTGGGCGATTTTTTGGTGGTCGGCGACCAAAACCAAATGGTCGGCGACCAAAACCAAATGGTCGGCGACCAGAACCAGGTGCTCGGATGCGGCTACATCGCCCACCTCAGCGCCACATTGGCGGAGATTCGCTCATTGGCTGTCCATCCCGACCACCAGGGCGAAGGATTAGGCGGCCTCGTGGTCGATCATCTGGTCGAGATGGCGCGAGCGCGGGGCGTGCAAAAGATCTGTGCGCTGACTCTTGCGCCCGATTTCTTCTATCGCCAGGGTTTTCATCGCGTCAATCGCTGGTCGATTAGCCCCAAAATTTGGGGAGAATGCGTGTATTGTCCCAAGTTTCATGCCTGTGATGAGATCGCAGTGCTGAAGATATTGGATAGTGGGGAGTAGGTATTATGCCACTCCTTCGTCGTCGCCAGTCACGCACGCCATATTTATCATACGGTGACTCGCACAGTACAATGAAATATCCATAGAAAAATGAGGAGCTTGAATGAAAGACAGCACCACTTTACCTGATTTGCAAATGCTTCCAACCGATAGGCTGCTGGGGCACGAAGACTCCGATCCGCGCCGCGTGCATAAACTCAGCCAGAGGATACTCAAAGATGGCGTGCTCAAGAACCCGCCCATCGTTGCGCCTATTCCGAACAGTGAAAAGTATGTGGTGCTCGATGGCGCCAATCGTACATCGGCGTTTTCCTACGTCAGCATTCCCCACATCGTCGCCCAACTGGTCAGTTACGATGATCCCGGCGTCGTGGTAGACACCTGGTACCATGTTGTATCCGGGTTGGCGTTATCAGCATTTGAGAGTGCATTGGAAGCTATCGACGGCATGCAATTGATCGCATGTAGCATCGAAGAAGCGCGTCGAGCTCTGGCGGAAAAGGATGCTATCGCCTACATTGTTTGCGAAGGCGGCGTGCGCAAAGTGTGTTTGCCCAAAGACGAGCGTATTTCTACGTTGCATCTGTTGAATGACATCGTTGAAATCTATCGTGGGCGAGCGGACATCTTTCGCGCCTCGAACGATATCTGGGAAATCCAAAAACCATACTATCCGGAGATCACGGCGCTGGTTATTTTTCCACAGCTTACACCGGACGATGTTTTCGAAGCCGCCCTGGGACGATACAAAATACCCAGCGGGATCACCCGTCACATCATTCCGGCCCGCGCCCTGAATATCGATTTCCCTGTGACCGTGCTGATGGCGAACTGGTCGCTGGAACGCAAACGGGAATGGCTGCAAGAATGGATCATGCAGCGGATGGCAGACAATGCGATTCGCTATTATGCCGAGTCGACGTTTTCTTTCAATGAATAACAACGTGTCCAACTCACGGCGTTATTTTGGCGCAGCCGTTATCATTGTGAGTATCTTTTTCATCGTCTCCTGTCATCAAAAGGCTACGCCTTATCCTAACGCGCCCCTACCGGCAACCTGGACCCCGACCGTTTTGCCTGGCGCCGATACCGCAATACAAGAAAGAACCTCGATCCCGACGCGTACGCCGCTTTCTACGACAGCGCCTACCGCTACCAAAACGCCCTTGGTCAAGATATCGCATTCGACACCGAGGGTGGGGGCGTCAAATGTGGATACTGAAGCAAAGGACATGCCTCGATCCGCTCCTCCGCCAACCCGCATTGCTACCCCTTCTGGTGATGGACGAATCGATAGGGCGGGGCCAGTTCACGTGACCACGGTCGAACCCATTCCGGTCGGTGCAGGCATGCCCCCCACCCGCTTATTGATACCCGCCCTGGGCCTGGATACGCCCGTACAGACGATGGGCTGGAAAATCATCGAAGATGAAAATGGCGTTCGCAGTGAATGGGAAGTGGTCGATTTCGCAGCCGGCCATCACATCAACTCTGCGTTTCCCGGCGAGCCGGGCAATGTCGTCCTCTCCGGGCACAACAACATCGCTGGAGCCGTCTTTCAAAGCGTTTGCGTTATCGGCGAACCGGGCGTCGATTTTGGTCTGGGCGACGAGATGATCCTGGAAGATAAGCTGGGACGACGTTTCATTTATCAAGTCAATAGCTGGCGTCGGCTGGAAGAAGCCAACGCTTCTATCGCCAGACGTCAGGAAAACGCCCAATATCTGAACCCGACCACCTTCGCTCAACTCACTCTGGTGACGTGCTGGCCACCGACCTCCAACACCCACCGCGTGATTGTCACCGGCCTGCTTTCGGGGAGGGAGTAGCGCAATGCACACTTTTGCAAGAGAGCCCATGAAATGAATCTTAAATGCTCGTTTAGCGCTGTCAGGATAATGTTGCTGGCGCTTGCGATAACACTCCTCGCCGCCTGCGATTCGCCCAATGTCATCACCTGGGAGACCGCCTCTGAAGTGGATACGGCCGGTTTCAATATCTACCGCGGGCCAACCGAAGAGGGACCGTGGACTCAGATTAACGAATCGTTGGTGCCGCCGTCTGATGATCCCGTGCAAGGGGGACAGTATGAATTCACCGACGAGGAGGCTGAGCCCGGCGAAACGTATTTCTACTTGCTGGAAGAAGTGGAGTTGAGCGGCGCTGTAAATCGTTTCCCGCCACAGCGTTTAGAGCGGCGTTCTGCGATGCCAAATTGGCTCTGGTGGGTCACTGGCGCAGCCGTGGCGGTGCTTCTCGGCTGGTGGCTGGGCGGACGTCTGGCCAGAACGACAAGGGAGGCATAGCGATGGAGCTTAACGACCGGGTTGTGTTGATTACGGGCGCGTCGATGGGCATTGGCGCGGCGACCGCGCTGGCCTTTGCCGAGCATCCCGTGCGTTTGGCGCTGCTCGCCCGCTCTGAGCAGCGTTTGCAGACCCTTGCCGCTGAGTTGAACGCTCGGCCTGGCGTTACGGCGCTGCCCCTGGCTGCCGATGTCAGTGACAGAGAGTCGGTGGCGCGGGCGGTGGGGCGAACACAGGAGGCTTGGGGCGCGATCGATATCCTCGTCAATAACGCCGGCGTGGGCATGAGCAGCCCCATCGGCGAGATCGACCTCATCCTGGCGCGGCAGTTGTTCGATATCAACTACTGGGGCGCTATCCATGTCACCGAAGCCGTCCTACCTGACATGCGGGCCCGCCGTGATGGCCTGATCATCAACATTTCCTCCATCATTGGGCGGCGCGCCATGCCGGGCAGCGGCGTTTATTGCAGTTCCAAATTCGCCCTCAACGCCCTTTCAGAATCGATGCGGGTGGAACTGCGCCCCCATAACATTCGCGTCGTCAGCTTCTACCCGGGCGTTACGGAATCGGAGTTTAGCCGAAACCTGCTCACCGGCGGTAGTAGCGTTCATGGCCAGGGACGGATGCGACCCACTCCGGCGGCCAAGGTGGGTCAGGCGATTGTGCGAGCCGCGAGCCGCGAGCCGCGCGACGCTTACGCCACCTTGTTCGATAGGTTTTTCGTCTTCTCTGCCGCGGTTGCTCCCTGGCTGATGGATTGGATGTTGGCGAAATTTTACGGAAAGCGAACGCGCGAGAATTGACATTTTAGAACGAACGTGCTAGTATACGTTATCTGCCCGGGGCGTGCGCCCCTGCAGGGCGAC
>DUEF01000009.1 GCA_011176555.1 Caldilineae bacterium | reverse complement strand
TACGCAAGGTGGCATTCTGGATAGTAGCGCCATTGGGCACGCTGCTCAGGTCGAACTTGATAAGACCGCGTGCGATCTTGGCGTTCGGATCCAACTCGTCGTCATAGCCCACCCACATGTCGCTGGCATCACCGAGGTTCGAGGAGGGATAGCCCTCAAGGAGGGTGGTATCAGCGATAGAGATGAGCGTTCGGGCGCCAGGTGGGGGTTGGGGAATGCCCAACAGGATCAACGGCAAGTACAGAGGTGTTGGTATCGCCAGTTTGGCCACGTATGCGTCGCGGTCGCCGCCGTTGTAGCTGGTGTCGAAGGCGCCGGACGTGGTGGGGAAATTGCTGGAATGGGTCTGGCCCGTCACATAGGCGCTGCCACTCCCGTCTACAGCAATACTGCCATAACCACTGTCGGAACGACTGCCTCCCAAGAAAGTGGCGTAGGCCAACCCGCTTCCCGACGGGTTCAGCTTGGCCACGTATGCGTCGCGGTCACCGCCGTTATAGCTCGTATCGAAGGAGCCAGGTGTGGTGGGAAAGTCGCTGGAGCCAGTCCGCCCCACCACATAGGCGCTGCCGCTCCCGTCTACGGCGATGCCGTTGCCAAAATCGGTACCATTGCCGCCCAGGAAGGTGGCGTAAGCCAACCCGCCACCCGCTGGATTCAGTTTGACCACGAAGGCGTCCCGGTCGCCGCCGTTGTAACCCGTATCGAAGGAGCCAGGTGTGGTGGGAAAATTGCTGGAACCGGTCGGGCCCACAACATAGGCGCTGCCGTTCACGTTCACGGTGATGAGGTTGCCCCAGTCTCCACCACTGCCCCCCAAGAAGGTGGCGTAGGCCAACCCGCTTCCCGCTGGATTCAGTTTAACCACGTATGCATCGATATCGCCGCCGTTATAGCTGGTGTCGAAGGCGCCAGACGTGGTGGGAAAATTGCTGGAACCGGTCTCGCCCGTCACATAGGCGCTGCCGCTCACGTTCACGGTGATGCCATAACCAGCGTCGAAACGACTGCCACCCAGGTAGGTGGCGTAGACCAACCCGCTGCCGGCTGAGTTTAGCCTGGCCACGAAGGCGTCCGCCCCATCCCCGCCGTTGTAGCTGGTGTCGAAGGCGCCAGGTGTGGTGGGGAAATTACTGGAATCGGTCTCGCCCGCCATATAAGCGCTGCCGTTCCCGCCGACAACGACGCCATGACCATAGTCGTCATCACTGCCCCCCAACAAGGTGGCGTAGACCAGTCCGCTCCCCGCCGGATTCAGCTTGACCATGAAGGCGTCACTGCCGCCATTATGGCTGGTGTCGAAGGCGTTCGGTGTGGTGGGGAAGTTAGCAGACCAAGTATTGCCCGCCACATAAGCGCTACCGCTCCCGTCCACAGCGATCCCTTGACCATAATCGTTATCATTGCCGCCCAGGAAGGTGGCGTAGACCAGTCCGCTCCCCGCTGGATTCAGCTTAACCACGAAGGCGTCCAAGTCACCGCCGTTGTAGCTGGTGTCGAAGGCGCCAGGTGTGGTGGGGAAATTACTGGAATTGGCCACGCCAAGCACATAAGCACTACCGTTTCCGTCCACAGCGACGCCAAAACCACTGTCCTTATTACTGCCCCCCAGAAAAGTGCTGTAGAGCAGGTCGGCGGGGTTGCCGTTTGATGTGTTGGAGGATTGGCTGCCCATCGTGGAGGCAACATCACCTGGATAAACTTCCAATGAACTTGCTGGGCCATGTTTCGCCAGCGTTTCTATCTCATAGACGAAATCAGCGCGGGGTAATGACAGCGACAATTCCTGCACCTCAGTCGCGAGGTGCAGCCAGCCGCCCTCAATCTCGGCCCCGTCCGCCCCTTCCACCTGCATCCGCACTGCGCTTACATCCGCGCCTTCCTTTGCCACGAATCGCCACGGTACGGGCGACGCTAGCCGTCGCCCTTGGACAGACGCAAGGTCTGCCCCTACGACCAGGTCCACACCCGGCCATAAATCCACATAACGCACGCCGCCCCATACAGGCACGTCAGATCGCCACTGGCCAGCGTCATCCCCCATGAAGTAGCTCACCACGGTATCCTGATGGTCGAAAGCCTCGATGGCCGGATGCGGATTGGCGCCGGGGAAACTGAGCTTAATGTTGATGCCCCTGCGTGGAGCGTCGTCAGAAACACGGCCCTGAGACTCTCCCGGCTTCTGATCCCCGACCTCTGATTTCTGATCTCCAACTTCCGGCTCCATGACCGTGATCCAGATGGCGTCTTCAGCCAACCACACGGCATTGTCCGTCCCCCCCCAGACCTGAAATTTGGCGATCTCATCCCATTGCCCCACATTCTCGATGAACATGACTGGGGTGGAACGAAAGTCATCTTCTGCGAGGGCAGCCAGTGCGGTATCGTTCTCCTGGCCCGGGCGTCCTTCCATCGGTAGAGCATTTGTAACGGAAGCGCTCATCGCAAGCAACAAGATCGAAAGAATCATAGCCAGCAGCGCTAATCGTTTAGAGTACACATTCATCTCCTTTGCAGAAAGGGATTATCAAGGGCGCCATTCACCTAAGGGCCTTTTCAAGAAATAGATCCCCAAAAAAATCTTGGAAAGGCCGTGAGCAACTCCATAAAGCATAGCGACAATATCATCTGTTTTTAGGGAATTGTCTTTCTGGAGTTGCCAAAGCCCTAACGCTGTGTAGTTTGGATGTCCTAGCTCACGGTAGCTGATACGCCTACGCCTGCTATTTTACCATCAATGGCAGATACAGTGGCATCGGCGTGGGTGTGAGATCAGTGCGTGCCACCACCAACTCGTAGGTCATGTCGCAGCCACCAGCCGCGGGATTGAAATGCGTGGCCTTGAGGAAATAGGTGCCGCTGGCGGGCGCTGTCCAATCGATGCGGCGGGCGGGCGGGTTCAGAGGATCGATGTCGTTGTAGGCCAGTTGAGTGACGCCGTCGCTGTCGTACAGGGTGAGGGTGGTATCCGTACCCAGGGCCAGGTTGCTGGTGGTCATTGCCAGTTTTGCACCGGCGACCACGCCAAATTTGACGTAGTCAACATCACCGGGTTGGTGGAAATTGTGCAGTTGGGCTTCGCCGTCGAGGAAAATGAGCTTGGCCTGTTGCCAGGTATCGTCAGGCTCGTAGGCGCCGAGACAGGGCGGGGTCGGAGTCGGCGTGGAGGTGGGGGGGTTGGTGCTCTAGTGGGGGCTCCGGCGACGCGCTTTTTACAGATGAAATGGGCGGTATTCTGTGGTAGAATCTAGTAGCAGCATACGAGGGCAACATTTGTCGGATCTTTACACATCTCAGGAGAACATCAGTATGCTTTCCTCTTCCGAAAAACTAACGCTCCGCCGCTTTCATGCCCCGCCATTTCAGAGGATTCTGGCCCTGATGTTGGCGCTCGTTCTCCTGTTCCTCATCCTGGGCATCAACGTCGGTGCAGATGGGGTGGGACACTGGGAAACCGAATTCGTTGATCGGCCCCACCAATTCCAGAACCGCAGCAATCGCAGCCTACAAGTGGATGAAAACGGGATGGTCCATCTGGCCTATGGTCAGAATCATCTATTCTACGCTCGTAGTGATGGCGAGACATGGCAATACGAGATCGTGGACGAGAGCGACAGAGTAGGCGAGTTTGCAGCTCTGGCCCTGGATGCGGACAATCGTCCACACGTCAGCTACTTCGACGGAGTCAACGCCGATTTGAAATATGCGGTTGAAACGGACGTTGGCTGGAGTGTTGAAACCGTTGACAGCGAGGGGGAGGTCGGATGGCACACAACCATCGCCATCGACGTGGAGGGTCATCCTCACATAAGCTATTATGACCGAACCAATGGCTGGGTGAAATACGCTTATCAGGATGCATGGGGCTGGCATATCGACCAAGTCGACCAGATCGATGTCGACTACTACTACCAGGGGACGTCTCTGGCGCTGGATGCGCAAGGGAATCCGTATATCAGTTATCGAGGGAGCATCGATAGACGGTTGAAATACGCTTTCAAGGACCAAGAAGGCGTCTGGCAGACGCAGAGCGTTGACACGGGGACAGGGGGGGGCACCGCTATCGCCATCGCAAGCGATGGTAACATCCATATCAGCTACACGGCTGGCGAGGGATTGAAACACGCTACCCTGTCCGAAACCGGGTGGCAATTCGAGATAGTGGATACGGAGTGGAGAGGGCATAATTCGCTCATCCTGGATGATGAAGATCGTCCGCATGTCAGTTACGCCAGTGATAGCGACGCACTTAAATACGCCCGGCGAGATGCATCCGGCTGGCATATCGAAACTATCGATCAGCAGGGCAACGGCGTGGGGTGGCGCAACACCATCGATCTCGATGATAATGGCGCCATCCACATCGCTTACGAAGTCGAAAATCCCCTTCCGACGCTGAAATATGCAACCAATGCTTCCGGCGATTGGCGAATCACATCCATCGATGAATCCTTGCGGGTCACCGGCCCGCCATCGCTGGATCTGGACGACTTCGGGCGTCCGCGCCTTGGTTACCGCCTCCGCAGTTCATCCTTGGGTAGCATCGAGAGACTGAAGATCGCTCACCACGACGGAAGGGATTGGCGCAACGAAGTGGTGGACGCAGCGAGATATATCGACGATGCTTCGATGGCATTGGATAGCCTGGGCAACCCGCACTTTATCTACACATTCTATGGAGAAGACCCACCCTCGTCTGGCCTGAAATATGCGTATACCGACGGCGGGAACTGGTATTTCGAAACCGTGAGCGATCAGCCAGGAAGACGCCCTTCGTTGGTTTTGGACGACGAGGATCGACCCCACATAAGCTACATTGTGGGTAGCGCTGTCAAGTATCTTTGGCGGGACAACGCTGTCTGGCATACCGAGACCGTGATGGTGGGCGTCCCGCCGCCCGACGGATTTGTTTCTCTCCTCCTGGATAGTCAGGGGCGCCCTCATCTCGCTATTGGCCGCACCGTGCTATTTCCAGACTGGGAGTTCTGGCGCCTTATCTACGCCTATCGGGAGGCCGGTGGTTGGCATACTGAAACCGTGGACGAACCCGGCGGCGCTTTTCCTTCCCTCGCCCTTGACACGCGAGATCGTCCCGCTATCAGTTATCGGGGCGGATATCGGTACGAAGAAGGCGACACCTATCATCTTCGTTATGCCCAACGTCGCGAGGATGGGTGGCATATCGCGCAACTGGACGAAACGGATGGGGCGTGTACATCGCTGGCTCTGGATAAAGATGACTATCCCCACATCAGTTATTTTGCGGATGGATTGAGGTACATCAGCCAGAATGAGGGCGGTTGGAGCCCTCCACTCACTATCGGACGCCATGCCGGGTGCGGCTCGCTGGTTCTCGATAGCACCGATTCGCCCGCCATAGCCTTTGTAACCTGCCCACCGGAGAGCTTGAACTGGCCCGATTCATACCCAATCTCAACCCCATCTGGATGCCGCTCGTGCAGCGTTAGCGGTTTATCCAATGGATCTTTGGCTCAATGAGCAAAGGTATTCAACGCAATCTGGTTGCAATTACGGCCACGCCAACGTGTTTATGGAAGTTAAGAAAATAAACCGGCAATAGATTAATGTGACCTCCGGGAGGTGGCTGCAAGGAATTATGCCAAAAACAAGCCACTTTGCCAGCCAGATTCTTTGGGATTGGCGTCCTATTGTCGCCACCTCCCGGAGGTCTTGATTACCGGATTATTTATTGAATATCCATCAACACGTTTCTTGTACCAACCAGTCAGTTACCACCGGTTCCCCCCTTGCGGTATGTTACCAGGCGAAGGCCTCGGGGGCCGGGCCCGGCCTCAGCGCCCGCCCCCGGTTGATGTCGAAGATCTCGTTCAATCGGGCAGGGATCTCCTGCGATGAAGCCAGCGCCCCCAAGCCGCCGGGCATGGGCAGCAGAAAGGCGAAACGGGCCGCAGTCAGCGCCGCCAGAGTCTCAGCGGGGGAGAGAGGAATGCCCAACAAGCGGGCGCTGAGACCAAACTCCAACAGCATCAAGGCCCAGGCTATGCCCGCCCAGAGCAGTCCTGCGATAATGACGCCGGGGCGTTGTTGAGCGATCGCCCCGGACAGGGATTCGCTCTCGGCCAGGATGCTCAGCCAGCGTTTGAGCTTTCCTGCCCGGCGTCGGGCGGCCCACCAATGAAAAAGGACCGAAAAAGGTAAGCGTCCGCGCCAC
The DNA here is from genome assembly GCA_011176555.1 of Caldilineae bacterium. Classification (GTDB taxonomy): domain Bacteria; phylum Chloroflexota; class Anaerolineae; order J102; family J102; genus DUEF01. The sequence continues at coordinate 13,395 of DUEF01000009.1, read as the reverse complement.
AATGCCACGAGATAAACCAAAGGCAGGGCCAGCAAACACAGGGTGAGAACAGAGAACCAGGCCCGGTGTTCGTTGTCGGCTAATCCCACTTGCCAGAGCGCCAACGCACCAATGGCCAATACCGTGAAGTTCGTCAGCAACTCCAGTAACTTGTCCAGGGCCACGGTGGCGGTGGCCTCAGCGCTGGGCACCCCCTGTTGCTTCAGGCCGATAACTTGCAAGGGTTTGCCGCCGAATTGCGGTCCCGGCGTGAAATAGCTGACAGAGAATGCCGCGATGCGAGCCTGAAAGATGGCGCGCAGGCTGACAGCGTCGCTGGCAAGCGCCTTCACAAAGACCCGCCAGCGTGCGGTTAGCGCCAGTAAAACGCAAGTATTCAGCAGGATGAGCAGGGCCAGCGCTGCGGGCGTAAGTCGCCGCAGCGTCTGCCATGTTTCCGGCCAGGAGACCTGCTGCAACGCCCAGATGACCAGGGCGATGGTAATGCTCCAGACGAGAAGGGTGAGCCAACGGGTGCGGGACATCTCAAGAGCCCAACCGTTGAGTGAAGGCCCGCGCCTCGGGTTGCCACAAGGCCAGCGGGCCGGGCCCCAATAGAATCACGGCGGTGAGGCCGTACATCGCCACCAATCCCGGCCAAAAACTGCTCCCCGCCAGCAGGCTGAACCCGACCGGGAAGTAAAGCAGCACCGCTGTCAGACGAGGAGCCACGCCCAGCGCCAACAGCGGCGTCAGCAGTAGTCCCATGCCCACCAGGATGAAGGCGATTTCGTCGGGGACGCCGGCCGCAGCCAGTCCCGCCCGTAACGCCTCCCAGTGCGTCAAGCCTTGGCCGATCATGACGACCAGTGCTCCGGCGGTCAGTAAGCGCATGCCCAACGCGACCGGGCCGTACGCCCAGCGTTGCCAGCGCGCCAGCAAGCGCTGATGACCAGGGGCAGTTGGATCGACGACGGCGCTGGCCACGAGCCAATCGTAACTGAAATTGACGAGAAAAGGGATCACGAAGGCCAGTCCCATCGCTGTTGCAAGCCAGGCCGGGGTAATCGGCCACATCGCCACAAACAGAAAACCTCGCTGCATCCCCGCCAGCAGACGACGGATAACGCTATCTGCCAGTTCGCGGGTGGGTAAACCCTTGCGCTCCCGCCAGGCTAACCCCCAGATAAAAAAATAGCGGCCAGCCCAACAATGGCAAAAATCGCTGGCCACTGGCCCCAGACGATGACCAACAGTGCGGCCAGCAACACGCCCATGCCGTCGATGGCCATATCCAACGCTTGTCCCAACTGGGTGACATGGTCGCTCCTGCGGGCCAGATAGCCATCGAAAAAGTCGGACAGCAATGCAAGGAGGAAGAGGAAGGCGGGGAGCCAGGACAACGAGCCCGAGGGCCAGGAGATTGCGATAAAGCCCCCCAGCCAGACACCAGGCTCCAACCAGGGACAGCGTGGCGCCCGGGCCTAGCGATGGAGGAATCAATCACGAGACAACATCGGCGTGAAACAAGAGAGCACAGCCATGCGTCCTGCTCTGCGCCCAACCCCAATCCTACCCGAAGCGAAGCTTGACGCCAAAAACCAACTGCTGCAATCGACACCATTCGCCTGTCCTCCCGCCCACTAAACCCCACCGCTCCCATCACGGGCCTGGCCAAATGAGCCGATTGCTTTCGTCGCGAGATTTCGGGGTAATCCTGTGGTTTCTGTTAGAATGAAGCATCATCATCCTGACGATCATTTCATCACGACAGCGGAGTCATCATGTCATCGTCACAAAGTGTCAGCCAGGCCTCGATGCGGCGCTACTATGCCCTGTCGAGCAAACTCAGCGGTGCGCTGGACCGCTGGCAACCGCCCGCCGAAATCATCCTGCTACTCACGGCCTTTGTCGTGGGCCTCACAACCGGCATCGGTGCGGTGGCCTTCCGTTACCTCATCCGCCTGATGGGGTGGATCAGCTACACCTGGATTCCCGCCGTCACAAGCGACTGGGGCAAAGCGTATGTCGTGTTCGTTCCCGCCATCGGCGGCTTGATCGTCGGTCTGCTGGTGTATTACTTTGCACGAGAGGCCAAAGGGCACGGCGTGCCCGAGGTAATGGAGGCGGTCGCGCTCAATGGGGGACGCATCCGCCCGGTCGTGGCAGGCGTCAAGGCATTGGCCTCGTCCGTCTGCATCGGCAGCGGCGGCTCGGTGGGACGGGAAGGCCCTATCGTCCAGATCGGCTCAGCGCTGGGCTCGACCATCGGCCAACTGTTGAAACTGTCAGATGATCGGGTGAGCAATCTGGTGGCCTGTGGCGCGGCGGGAGGCATCGCCGCCACCTTCAACGCCCCTATCGCCGGCGTCATGTTCGCACTCGAAGTGATCTTGGGGGGGCGCTTCGGCGTGCGCTACCTCAGTTCCGTGGTCGTGGCCGCGGTGACGGCCAGCATCATCGGCCGCGTCGCCTTCGGCGACATTCCCGCCTTTGTAATCCCGTTCGAATACGGCATCAATAATCTGTGGGAATTCGCCCTCTACCCCATCTTGGGGATCCTGGCGGCATTCGTTGGCGCTGGGTTCACCAAAGCCTTGTACGGCGCAGAAGATATCTTCGACGGCTGGAAATCAGTCCCGGAATGGGTCAAACCCGCGATAGGCGGCATTCTTTTAGGGACATTAGCGCTTATCTACCCTTTTGTCACACACCTGTCATGGGATCAGATGCCCCAAGTCTACAACGTCGGTTATGAAGTGATCGAAGCGGTTCTGGCCAATCGTTTCACATTTGGCGTGGCGGCGCTTTTGCTACTCCTCAAGCTGATAGCGACAACTCTGACCCTGGGATCTGGCGGTTCTGGCGGCGTTTTCGCCCCCTCCCTGTTCATGGGCGCCATGTTGGGCGCGGCCTTCGCCCTGGCTATCCAACAAGTGGCGCCGGCCGGGTTTATCGCACCGGCCGGCGCTTATGCGCTGGTCGGCATGGCGGCGGTGTTCTCGGCCTCGGCCCACGCTCCTGTGACGGCAATCCTCATCCTGTTTGAATTGACAGGCGATTATCGCATCATCCTACCCCTGATGTTGACTGTCGTCATCTCCACCGTGCTAGCCCAGCGACTCCTGCACGGCGAATCGATTTATACGCTCAAGCTCACGCGCCGGGGCATTCGCCTACAACGCGGACGCGACGTCGATGTCATGGATGCGGTGCTGGTGCAAGAAGTGATGACGCTGAATCCCCCCACCGTGCATGAATCGATGTCAATTTCCGAACTGCGCGACTTTTTCTTCCGTAGCCATCACCACGGCGTGATGGTGGTGGATGACGAAAATCGCTTGAAAGGCGTTGTCAGCTTGCAAGATGTGGAACGTGGACAGCGCGTGGAAGGCTGGGAACAACTGCCGGTGAGCGAGATCATGACGCGCAACCCCTTGCTGGCCTACACGGATGAGACTATCGGATCGGCGATGCAGCGCATGGCGACGCGCGATGTCGGACGCCTCCCCGTCGTCGAGCGTGCAAATCCGGATGTCGCGGTGGGGCTCATTCGCCGCACCGACATCGTACGCGCTTACCAACTGGGCATGTTGCGACGCGATGACATGCAAGACCGCGCTAACCAGTTGAAGATCACTGAACGCGAGGGCGGCACCGAATTCGTGGAACTCACAGTTCACCCGAACTGCGCAGTGGATGGCAAACGAGTCAGTGACATCAACCTGCCGGATGAATGCCTCTTGACCACCCGCCGGCACAATGACAAACTGCACTTGCTGCATGGCAAAGACAAGCTTGAAGCCGGTGATATGGTGCTAGCGTTGTGCGATCCCACACAGGTGGAAGTATTACGACAACTATTCGGTTGTTCGCCGCCCTAAGAGCGATTGCATCGCCAGCAAGCGCTCTTTTGAATCATGCGGCGGGGCGCAGTATAATGGCCGTTAGCAGCAAGTGTTCGGATTATCTTCAGTTTTGGTCTCCTTCAATAACGAGGTAAGCATCGTTTGAGCCAGCGTACGAAGATCATCAGTGGTTACAGCTTCACCATTGTTCTAGCGCTTTTGGTGGGGATTTGGGCTGTTGCCAATCTCTACCGCTTGGTGGAGGTCAATGACGCCATCATCGAAAAAAACAACGACTTGATGGCTGTCGAACAAATGATCGTTGCTCTGGAACAGCAAGACGCCATCCTGCATAATTGGGTGGCCGATGGCCAAATGGACGCAGAGATCGAAGCTGACTTCCGCGCCAATGAAGTGCAATTTTTGCAGGGGTTGAGCCGCGCTCAGCACAAAACGTCGCAGGTGGGTTCAGAAGCGATGCTCTTGGATATTGAAAACGCCTACCTCGATTTTGTGGATAAGACGACGCAACTCCGCTATGCAAATCAACAGGGCGAGGAGGCCATCGAACTCTATAGCAGCTTCGTGCATCCCGCCTACCAGCAAGTGCTCGAAGCCAGCATCGCCCTGCGCACACTTTATCAAGACGCCATTCAAGACGCCTTTGTCCGCTCTCAGGCTCGGGCCAGATTCATACTCTGGCTCAGCATCGTCTTCTGGCTGGGGGCGGCGCTGGTCGGCCTTCTTTTCGGTCTCACCATGCACCTGTATCAAAAACAAAACGTTGACCGCGTCGTGGCCGAAAAACAACGCAGCGAAGCCGTCATCCGCAGCATTTCCGACGGCATCGTGCTGGTCGACGCATCCAGTCACATCCTCACGCTCAACCCCGAAGCCGCGGCGATATTCGCCACCACGCCCGAAGCCGCTCAAGGCAAACACCTGTTCGATGTGGTGCAAAACGAGATTATCTTCGCGCATGTCAGGCAGGCCATCGAGGAAGATAGCGCCCTGGCCCTGCCGGATGAAGAATCCACGATCTCTATCGAACGAAAGAACGAAACCTATTACTACCGACATTTTGTCAACCCCGTGCGTTCCGCCGATAAAAAGACATTGGGGGTTGTACTCGTATTGCAGGATATCACCCATCTCAAAGAGCTGGACCAACTCAAAAGCGAACTGGTGATGACGGTCTCGCATGAGTTGCGCACCCCCCTCACCGGCATTGGCATGAGCATCGACCTTTTGCAAGAAGACCTGTCCGCTTCGCTCTCCCCCCGCCAGCTTGAACTCTTCCAGGTGGCGCACGATGATGTCGAACGATTGAAGGCATTGGTAAATGATTTACTGGATCTCTCCAAATTGGAAGCAGGTCAAATCCAGATGGCCTTCGAGTCGGTCGATGTGGCGCTCCTGGTCGAGAAAGCGATGATTCCTTTTGAAGCTCAGGCCGCTGAGCAGGGCGTCGAACTCATCAACCACACATTCGACTGCGCCGCCGCCGTCTGGGCGGACGCCAATAAAATCACCTGGCTAATGACAAATCTGATCGCCAACGCCTTGCGCTACACCGAGGCGGGAGGCCACATCACCATCTCCGCCACGACGCGAGATCGCTGGGCSTTYCTATCSGTYGCGGATGATGGYGCMGGCATYCCCARGAGCTATCAATCACARATYTTCGATAAATTCGTCCAGGTGAAAGGYGYGCRRGCYRCSGGSGGSACRGGKYTGGGSYTGGCGATYAGCAARGAAATCGTCAAGGCGCACGGCGGCGTCATCTGGGTCGATTCCACTCCAGGCCAGGGAAGCACGTTCACGTTCACCCTACCACTTGCCCAAAACCAAGCTTCGAACAAGGAGGAGGCAGAGCATGACCGATCCTAAATCCAAAATCATTGTCGTCGATGATGAAAGAAACATCCGGCTTACCATTAGCTACGCCCTGGAAGATGCGAATTGTGAGATCGATACGGCTGTCAATGGCGAAGAGGCGCTGCAAAAACTGCGCGAGCAAAGCTACGCTTTGATGCTGCTCGATCTGCGCATGCCCGGCATGGATGGCATCGATGTCTTGCGTTATGTGGCGGATCAGTATCCCGACATGCGCGTGGTCATCATCACGGCACATGGCACGGTGCAGAATGCGGTCGAAGCTATGAAACTGGGAGCGATAGAATTCATCCAGAAACCATTCACGCCCCAGGAAATTCGAGACGTGGTGGCGAACGTCCTGGCGCGGGAAAGCATCGAGCGCAAACCCGGTTTGGATTATGAGACCCATTTGGAATTGGCCAAACGGCTGATCAGCGCCCGCGATCTGTACGCGGCCATGAAAGAAACACAGGCGGCGATCGCGATCGCTCCCTCACGTGCGGAGGCGTTCAATCTGCTTGGGGCCATCCACGAACTGAATGGTGAACCCTCCCAGGCCAAGAAACACTATCGCGTCGCCCTGGATCTGGACCCGACCTTCGCTCTGGCGCGAGACAACCTTGCCCGCGTCAGTGATCGCAACCGCCGTTTCGAACGACCCCGATTGTAAAATGCACAGTGGAGAAGCCATAACCAAATGGCGGCGTGTTGCGTATTACGTGTTCCGTCAAGTCAGCATCGAGAGAACGGAACATGCACCACGGATTGTCGCACACAACATCTACTTTCGGAGTTCTCCTGACACATGTCCCAACACTACATTGTCATCACCGGCTGCGGACGCCTTGGTTCCATGCTGGCGAACCGGCTTAGTCGCGACGGTGAAAGCGTCGTCATCATCGACCGCGACGAAAGCACGTTCGACAACCTCACCAGTGAATTCAGTGGCTTCACCATCCACGGCGACGCCACCGAACTGGAGGTGCTCAGACAGGCCAAAACGGAACGCGCCGACTATTTTCTGGCAGTCACCAGCAACGATAACGTCAATTTGATGATCGCACAGGTGGCCAAGTTGATATTTGGCGTGCCGTTGGTTCTGGCTCGGGTTTTCGATCCGGCGCGCGAGGATATTTACGCCCAACTTGGTATCAATGTCGTCTGTCCTGCCCGGCTCTCGGCCGACATCTTCTTGCAAACCCTGAAAGCGGCGGAGGATTGAACCATGCGCGTCATCATCATCGGAGCAGGCAAAACCGTTTACTATCTGGCCAGGCGATTTGTCGCCAAGGGCTACCGCATCACCATCATCACGCGTGACGCGGCCAAAGCCCAACAGTTCTCGCGCAAGCTTTCCGCTACGATTGTGCAAGGCAACGGCAGCGATCCCCAATTCCTGGAAGAGGCGGGAGCGCGCCGGGCGAGCATCGTGGTGGCGCTACAATCCACAGATCAGGACAATCTCATTTCCTGCCAACTGGCGAAGGAGATGTTTGGCGTTCCGCGCACCGTCGCCCTGATTCATGACCCCGAAAATGCCGAAGTTTTCAAGAAGCTGGGCGTCACCGTCGCCATTTCCGTAGCGCAGATGCTCGGGCAGGTGATCGAAGAGCAAGTGGGCTACGAAGAGATCATCAACCTCGCCGCCATCGAGCAGGGTCGCGTCAACATCACGGAAGTGGTGCTGATGCCAGGCGCTCCGGCCATTGGCTGCGCCTTACGCGAACTCAAATTGCCTCAAAATGCGCTGATCGGCGCGGTCATCCGCCAGGATGATGTCACTGTACCCAGCGGTGAGACCCGTCTATTCGAATCGGATCGGCTCTTGCTCATTACGCAACCGCACAACCACGGCGCCACCTTACGCGCCATTATTGGAGAGGGGCACTGATGCGGCACCACGCTTATCTCAAACAGCGCTACCGGCACATCCTGGGAGACATCGGCGCGATTTGGGTCATCATCGGCCTGCTCATCCTTTCTCCACTGCTGGCCCTGCCCTTTTACTGGTCCGACCGCCCTCTTGCTCCCGCCTTTTTGTGGCCGGGACTGGCGCTGATTCTGCTGGGCGCGGCGCTTCGGTTGCAATTGTCTCGCGATGATGAATTTAGCCTGACCGTGCCAGAAGGCGCGGTGATCGTTGTCCTCACCTGGATCGCCGCTATTTTGGTGGGAGCGACGCCATTCATGTTGTCGCTGGGGCTCACCTTCACCCAGGCGGTATTCGAAGCGACCAGTGGTTGGACGACAACCGGGCTTTCTGTGATCGATGTGGAAGCTGTCTCGCCCATCCTGTTGCTCTACCGCAGCATCATCCAATTGGCCGGCGGCGCCGGTTTCGCCATCATTATGCTGGCGGCGCTGACCGGGCCCGCGGGGATGGGCTTGAGCAGCGCCGAAGGTCGGGAGGAGCAACTGGAGCCGAATGTACGCCATTCCGCGGCGCTGGTGCTCAGGTTGTACTTCGCCTACGTCGTTTTTGGCATTCTCGCCCTGCGTATTGCCGGCATGAACTGGTTCGACGCCATCAATCACGCCTTCGCCGCCCTGTCCACCGGCGGCTTTTCCACACGCGCCGCCTCGATTGGCTACTGGGATAGCGCCGCCGTCGAGATTGTGACCATTGTGCTCATGTTGCTGGGCACGATCAACTTCCTCGTCGCCTATGCTGTGGTGCGAGGCCGATTGGCGGCCTTATGGCGCACCAGCGAAGTGCAATTTCTGGTTTTCCTGCTGGCGGTCAGCATCCCGACCTTGCTCTTTGGCGTCACCCTCAGCCTGTATCCCACCCTGGGCAAGGCCCTGCGCGTCGCCGTCTTCGAGGTGGTGTCCGCCATCTCCACCTGTGGCTTCGCCACCGTCAGCTATGTGCCCTGGTCCGCCATCGGTTGGCTTTTCCTGATCGGCTTGATGATGGTGGGCGGCGGCAGCGGTTCGACCGCAGGCGGCATCAAACAGGTGCGCATCGTTGTGTTGATGAAAGGGCTTTTGGCGGAAATCCGCAGCCCCCTGATGCCGCGCACTGCCGTGCATGAGCCCTCGATCTGGCAAGCCGGGCAACAACGCTTCCTGCAAGATCGACACATCCGCGGCGTGGCGCTTTTCGTCTTCCTCTATGCCCTGGTCTTCGCTTTTGGCAGCGGCGTCATCGTCGCCTCGGGCTACAGCCTGCGTGAAGGCATGTTCGAGTTCGCCAGCTCGCTAAGCACCATCGGTTTATCAGTGGGCGTGACCGCGCCAGACGCGCCGCTCAGCGTCTTATGGGTGGAAACGCTGGGGATGTTCCTGGGGCGGCTGGAATTCTTCGCTGTCATCACCGGAATCGCCAAATTTCTCAACGATGGGCGCGTGTTGCTGTTCGAGCGAACGAAATAAAAAAACATCCCTCACCAGTCATTACGAGGAGCGATTTTCGCGACGAAGCAATCTCCGATCATGCACGTTGGGGATTGCTTCGGGGCTGCCGCTCCATCGCAATGACACAAGGACTTAGTGAGTGTGTTCCATGAAAAAATCCACTTTTCTGCGTAACGTTCCCCGCAATGTCTGGGTGCTGTCGCTGGCTAGCTTCCTACGCGACATCGCCAGCGAGATGTTGATTCATCTCCTGCCGTTGTTTCTGGCCAATGTGCTGGGCGTGGGCGTGGCCATCATCGGCGTCATCGAGGGCGTGGCCGAGACCACCGCCAGTCTGGTCAAGATCTATTCCGGCTGGCTGTCGGACAAGCTGGGCAAGCGCAAGGGGCTGACCGTGGGCGGTTACGGTCTGGCCGCGTTGGCCATGCCTCTGCTGCTGGTCGCCCGCAGTTGGCCGGGCGTCTTGCTCTATCGCTTTCTCGACCGCCTGGGCAAAGGCATCCGCACGGCTCCGCGCGATGCTCTGATCGCCGATTCCATCTCGTCGGAGCAGCGGGGGATCAGTTTTGGCCTGCACCGGGCAGCGGACACAGGCGGTGCGTTCGTCGGGCTGCTGATCGCCATCTTCATCGTCTGGCGTTTGCAGGCGGGCGAGCTGCAGTTAGCGCCGGAGACTTTCCGCGCCATCGTCGCCTGGGGGTTGATCCCCGCTATTTTGGCGGTTCTGGTCATCGCTTTTGGCGTCAAGGAGATCATCAAGCCTGGCTCCGCCAGAGCGCCTGAATTCAGCCTGCGCGGCTTCGACCGACCTTTTCGTCGCTTCCTGCTGGTGATCGTGCTCTTCACCCTGGGCAACAGTTCCGACGCCTTCCTCGTCCTGCGCGCTCAAAATGCGGGTGCGGCCGTGCTCATCATTCTGGGCATGATCGCCGGATTCAACCTCGTCTACAGCCTGATGGCGGGGCCTGCGGGCGCGCTTTCCGACCGCATCGACCGGCGCAAAGTGATTATCGGTGGCTGGGGGCTGTACGCGTTGGTCTATCTCGGTTTCGCCCTTGCCGATCAAACGTGGCAGTTCTGGTTGCTTTATGCCCTATATGGCGTGTATTATGCGCTGACAGAAGGCGTGGCCAAGGCGCTTGTTGCGGATCTGGTTCCTGCAGGCGAGCAGCGCGGCACGGCTTATGGCCTTTACAACGGCGCTATCGGGCTTACGCTCCTGCCCGCCAGCGTTCTGGCCGGCGTTCTCTGGCAGGGAATAGGCCCCTGGTCGGGTTTAGGTCCGGCCGCCCCCTTCCTCTTCGGCGGCATCCTGGCCCTGCTCTCCGCTGTGTTGTTGTGGCGATGGGTCAGGTAGACGGCAGTTTAGCACGGCTCATTTTATCCAGTTCTTATCTTTACAAATTCATTGTGGCAACCGTGATATTGAGTACTGAATATTGGGTATTCTTCCGCATTCTGTGAATACCTAATACCAAATATCCAATCCGCATGCCCTCCCCTCATCTCTCCCGGAGCCATCATCATGACTGAAGCAGTCCCCCACGCCTTCGAACAAGGCAATCGCCGCGAGATTTTCGGTTGGTCGATGTACGACTGGGCCAGCTCCGCCTTCAGCACCACGGTCGTCACCACCCTGCTGGGGCCCTACCTTTCCAGCCTGGCCCAGACAGCCGGAAGCATCAACTTTCTCGGTTTCTCCTTCGAGCCCGACGCCTTCTTCCCCACCGTTGTTTCACTTTCTGTCATTTTACAAGTCCTGTTTTTGCCTTTGTTGGGGACGATTGCCGATTACTCGACATACAAGAAACGGATGCTCCTGGCTTTCGCCACGGTCGGCGCGGTAGCCACCATGCTGCTGTTCTTCGTTCAGACGAACATGCCGGTGCTGGGCACGAACGGGGCGGTATTGTTCGGCGGATTCCTGTTCCTCATCGCCAACCTCTCATTTGGCGCCGCCATCGTCTTTTACAATGCCTTCCTGCCCGACATCGCCGCACCCGAAGATCGTGACCGGGTCAGTTCGTTTGGCTGGGCGCTCGGCTACCTGGGCGGCGGCATTCTGCTGGCGCTCAATCTGGTCATTATCACAATGATGGATGATACGGCAATGGCCGTACGGATCAGCCTCGCCAGCGCCGGTCTGTGGTGGTTGGTGTTCATGTATCTTTTCACCGCGCGTTCGCTCAAACAGCGTCCGGCACTGAAAAAATTGCCCCCTGATGAAGGGTATTTTTCGCAAGGCGTCAAGCAGATTGCACATACGTTGAAGACCATGTACCGCAAGTATCCAGAGACGCTGCGCTACCTGATTGCTTACCTGATCTACAACGATGGCATCCAGACCGTGATTGCCGTCGCCACCATCTTCGCCGCCTCCGACCTGGGGGCCAGCGCCGATGTTCTCATTCTGCTCGTCCTGCTGATCCAATTCGTCGCATTTGGTGGGGCTTTGCTTTTTGGCCAGATGGCGAAAAAGATCGGAGCCAAGCGTTCCATTGTCGTCAGTCTGGTGATCTGGGTTTTCGTTGTGGTCTACGCCTTCGCCTGGCTGCATGACGCGGGTTGGCAACTGTTTTTATTGGGCGGCCTGATCGCCATCGTCCTGGGCGGGTCGCAAGCCCTGAGCCGCTCTTTATTCTCGCAGATGATCCCCCGCGACAGCGAATCCGAATACTTTGGCTTCTACGAAATCAGCGAGCGCGGCACCTCCTGGATTGGCACGTTGGTCTTCGCCGCAGCCGTACAGATCACCGGCAGTTCGCGAGTGGCCCTCCTCTCACTGATTCTTTTCTTCGCCGTTGGACTGGTTCTGCTCATCCCGGTCAATGTCCGTAAAGCCATTGTCGATTCCGGCAATGACCCCGAAGGCGTTGTCCTCTAGCCTAATCAACGAATTCAGAATGGAACGATTCGATTCGTTTTTCGTTGATTGTTGATTGTTTCCCGACCTCCGTCCTCTGACTTCTGACCTCTGACCTCCGACCTCTGATCCTTATGTCCCGACCCCTTGTCGCCCTCGAAAGCACCGTGATTGCCCACGGCCTGCCGTACCCGCAAAACTACCACACCGCCCTCCGCCTCGAAGCCATCATCCGCGAGGAAGGCGCAGAACCGCGCACCTGCGGTTTCGCCTCCGGCGAACCTGTCGCCGGACTCGATCCCGAGCAACTGGTGCATTTTTCCCGCAGCCAGGATATCGTCAAAGCCTCGTTGCGAGATCTGGCCATCGTCGCCGCCCGCCGTTTGGACGCAGCCACCACCGTCGCCACCACCATGTGGGTCGCCCACCACCACGGCATCGAAGTTTTCGTCACCGGTGGACTGGGCGGCGTGCACCGCGGCGATGATTTCGATGAATCCGCTGATCTACTCGCCCTGGCGACGATCCCCGTCCTGGTGGTTTGCGCCGGAGCCAAGGCCATCCTGGATTTGCCGCGCACTCGCGAACGCCTGGAGACCCTGGGCGTCCCCGTGATTGGCTACGGGACGGACGTGGTTCCCGCCTTTTACACTCGCTCGACCGATCTGCCTGTCGACGCCCGCTGTGATAGCCCCGCCGAAGTGGCCGCCATCTGGCGCGCACACCGGAAGCTAGGCCTGCGCACCGGCATGTTGGTGACCGTTCCCGTGCCCGAGGAGGAGGCGCTGGACGAAACCGTCGCCAACGAAGCCATCGCAGCGGCCCTGGCCGCCGCCAACGAGCAGGGCGTGCGCGGCAAAAACCTCACGCCCTTCCTGCTCTCCCACATCGCCGCATCCACCGGAGAAGCTTCGCTTCGCGCCAATCTCGCCCTGTTGGAGAACAACGCCCGGATCGGCGCACGCATAGCGGTGGCGCTGTAAGCAGTAGGCCGGTAAACTGGGAAACCGGGGGATTGGCGCCCCGGTCTACCGGTTTACTGGTCTACTATTTTACCAATCCCCAATTATGAACTGGCGAGATCTGGCCTTACAAGTCCTCATCCTGTGGTGGCGAATCACGAAACCGACGGTCATCGGCGTGCGCGGTATCGTAGCCGACGAGCAGGGGCGAGTGCTGTTGGTGCGTCATAGCTACGGCAAACGCAGTTGGATCTTTCCCGGCGGCGGTCAAAAAGGCGATGAGGCCGCGGATGAATCGGTGGTGCGAGAAGTTCGGGAGGAAACAGGCTTAGAGGTCGAGATCACGCGGCTGGTGGGCGTGTATCTCTCACGGCTGGCCTACAAACGAGACAATGTTTTCGTGTTCGAGTGCAAACAAATTGGTGGGGCGTTGCAGCAAGTGGGGGGCGAGATCGCTGAGGCGGGCTGGTTCGCGGTGGAGGCGCTGCCGCAGCCGTTGGCGCCGGGC
>DUEF01000089.1 GCA_011176555.1 Caldilineae bacterium | reverse complement strand
GCCAGTAGTAACCGGTTGACTCGCCACCAATATCCACACCTTGGTAGTCTGCTTCTCCTGCTAACGTCGTCAATAGTGACTGCTTGATGGCCGGGTAGCCCTCCAACGAATTCGGAAACGAACGATGACGAAGAACCACCTCGCCATCCCGCTCCAGGATACACATGTCCAACTTCTTCTTGCTAATGTCGAAACCGACTTGAATTCTCGAACTTTTCATGATACGCTCCTTATCAGGTAGGGCGGCCATCTATGGGTGTCCCGGGACATCTTGGAGCGGCAGGCTTGCGGCTAATTAGCCCTCGATACTGGGGCCGGTACGCCTCTGCGAACTGCTCCTTCGCAGCCGTGCCCAGAACTGGGCAGCGTGCGGGTCAGACGTTTTTCTCTCAAGAGGCCAGGAGGCATTCTCAGCTTGACGTGATCTCGTCCTCCGAGATCCGGCATCCTGCCGAAAGGCTTTCCCGTGGCTGACCGCTTGATTGGATTTCCCCAATCTTACCACCGGGACACCCTCTTTCTCCATTATATACAAGCCTGCCGAAAGCGTCACCTTCCGACTACCTGGCACTGATTCCCGGCGCTCTGGCCATCGCTTTGCTCGGCTACATCGAAACCCTGGCGTCGGCCGAGGGCGTGGCGCTGAAGGGCGGCGGCGAGATCGATCCCGACCAGGAACTCGTTGCTCTGGGCGCGGCCAACATTGGCGCCGGGCTCAGTTCGGGGTTCGTGGCGGTGGGGAGTCTCTCCAAAACCTCGGTGGCGATGGACGCGGGTGGGAAGACGCAGATCGGCTATGTTTTCAGCGGCATCCTCACGTTGCTGACACTGCGTTTCCTGATGCCACTGCTCGCCAACCTGCCCGATGCGACCCTGGCGGCTATCGTCATCGTGGCCATGATCGGTCTCGATCAGACGGCGAAGCTGAGGCGGCAGATTCGTTACAGCAGGCTCGAGTTCGCATTGGCGTTGGTCTCCCTTCTCGGCGTACTGATCCTGGGCGTGCTTGAGGGGGTGGGGCTGGGCGTGGCCCTGTCGTTGCTGGTGTTGATCTGGCGGGCGGGACATCCCGGCGCGGCGGTGCTGGGGCAGATGCCCGACGGTAACACATTCCGGGACATCGCGCGGCGTCCCGAAGCCAGGACATTCCCCGGCCTGCTGATTTTCCGCATGGACGCCCAACTGGTTTTCCCGAACAGCCGATTTTTCGCCGCCTCGGTGAAACGTTTTGTGGCGAAATCTCAGGAATCCGTGCGAGTCGTCGTGATCGATGCCGAAACCATCAACGATGTAGACATCACCGGGGCCGAAACCCTGAAGAAGCTCCACGCCAGCCTTGCCAGCCAGGGTGTTGTCCTGTGGCTGGCTCAGGTGAAAGACCCGGTACTGGACAAATTGCATCGTATGGGCGTTGTAGATGCTCTGGGTGAGGACGCCTGCTGCTTCGAGTCGGTGTCGGATGCGGTGCAGGCGTTTGGGCTGGACTATTCTGGTGGCGGGGAGTTGCAGACAGCGGGCGGCGGTGTTAAGATAATCCCATGAACTCCCACCCGAAGTCAGGCCAAACTTCCACCGAAAAACTGAGCCTCGTCGAGGTAATCGCCCTGGGCATCGGCGGCATGGTGGGCGGGGGCATCTTCTCGGTGCTGGGGCTGTCCGCCCTGGTTTCGGGACACGCCGCCCCGCTCGCCTTCGCCTTCGGTGGCGTTATCGCCTTCCTCACCGGCTACTCGTACAGCAAGTTGGGGTTGCACTACCGTTCGGACGGCGGCAGTTTCACCTACCTGGAACAGGCCTTCAAGCAACGCAACATCGCCGGGCTGGGTGGCTGGCTGCTGCTGGTGGGCTACATCGGCACGATGGCGCTGTACGCCTACACGTTCGGCACCTATGGCGCGGCTATGATGAGCGCTCCCGCCGGCGGCTGGCTCTCCCATCTCCTGGCCAGCCTGGTGCTGCTGGTCTTTCTCGGCATCAACCTGGTCGGCGTCAAGGCCTCCGGGCAGACGGAATTGCTTCTGGTGGTGGTCAAGGTGCTGATCCTGGCCGTTTTCACCGTGGCCGGGCTGTTCTCCATCCAGTCGGATCACCTCCTGCCGGTGTTCAATCAGGGAGCGGGGGGCGTGCTCATGGGCGCGGCGCTGATTTTCGTCGCCTACGAGGGTTTCGAGTTGATCCCTAACGCGGTCAATGAGATGCAGGATCCCGCCAAAAACCTGGGCCGGGCCATTATGATCGCCATCGCCATCACCACCGTGATTTACATCCTGGTCTCCCTGGTGGCGGTGGGAAACCTCACCGCGGCGGAGATCGACAAATACAAGGAATACGCGCTGGCGGTGGCGGCCAAGCCCTCGCTGGGGCAGGTGGGATTCCTGCTGATCGGTCTGGGCGCGTTGCTTTCCACGGCCTCGGCCATCAACGCCACCCTGTTCGGTACAGCCCGCCTGGGCATGGTGATGGCACAGGAAGAAGCCCTGCCCCGTGCGTTCAGCTCGATGGAGCGCACCAAAAACATCCCCTGGGTGAGCCTCGTGGCCATCTCAGGCGTGACGCTGATTTTCGTCAACATCGCCGATCTCACCGTCATCTCTTCCTTCGCCAGCTCCACCTTCCTCCTGATCTTCACCGCCATCAATCTCTCGGCCATCCGCCTCAAAGACCGCATCGGCATCGGCCTGGCCGCGCCCTTGCTGGGATTTCTGTTGGGACTGGGCTCCTGGCTGGTGCTGATCGGCTACCTCTGGCAACACAGCCAGGACAGCCTCCTCCAGATCGGCATTTTCTATGTGGTGGTGATCGTAGCGGAGCTACTCTTCAGCAAACGGGCGCTTGTGCGGCCGCATTGAACCGCCGTTTTTTCCCCGCCGCTGTTTTCGTCTACAATGGCGTGGCTAACCTCAACTCAACAGTCAAGGATGACTTTCAATGACAACCCCACAACAAGCATACGACGAACTCCTGCAGGTTTCGCGCGAACTGGCGCTGCTCAACACCATCAACGCGGTCATCGGTTGGGACCAGGAAGTGAATATGCCGCCCAAAGGCGCACCCTGGCGAGCGGAGCAGAGCGCCTATCTTTCGGGCGCAGCGCATCGCAAGTTCACCGATCCCAGGGTGGGCGAATTGCTCGCCACTGCCGAAGCGGGCGATTTCGGCTCTGATCCGCTCAGCGACGAGGCCGTGAACCTGCGCGAGTGGCGGCACGACTACGACCGCCAGACCAAAGTCCCCACCGAGTTGGTGGAGGAGCTCACGCGCACGGCGGTCATTGCTCAGGGACACTGGGCGGAAGCAAGAAAAAAGGCCGAGTTCAGTCTGTTTGCCCCTGATTTGAAGAAACTGGTCGATTTGGTGCGCCAGCAGGCGGAGTGCATCGGTTACGAGGAAACGCCCTACGACGCTCTCCTTGACGCTTACGAGCCGGGCGAGAAGACCGCCAACGTCCAGCGCATTTTCGCGGCCTTGCGCGACGAACTGGTTCCCCTGGTGCAGGCCATTGCCGAATCTGACAAACAGCCGCGCGTGGAGATCTTGCATCGGGAGTATCCGGCGGATCGTCAGCGCATTCTGGGCGAGGCGGCGTCCGCGGCCTTTGGCCTGGATTACACCGCCAGCCGTCTGGATGTCAGCACCCATCCCTTCAGCACCAATTTTGGCCCCGGCGATCAGCGCATCACCACCCGCTACAACACCCGGTTCTTCAACGAGGCCTTTTTCGGCACGCTGCACGAGACCGGCCATGCCCTGTACGAGCAGAATCTTCCTCCCGAGCACTTCGGTACGCCCCGGGGCGATGCGGTGTCGTTGGGTATCCACGAATCGCAATCCCGCACCTGGGAGAACTTCGTGGGCCGCAGTCGCGCTTTCTGGCGATTCTACTACCCCCGCACGCAGCAGATGTTCCCGGCCACCCTCGGCGATGTGAACGTGGAGGAGTTTTATTTCGCGGTCAACGAAGTCAAACCCTCTTTCATCCGGGTGGAAGCGGACGAAATCACGTATAACTTGCACATCATGCTGCGCTTCGAGATCGAACAGGCGATCATCGCCGGCGATTTGCAGGTGGACGACATCCCCGGCGCCTGGAACAAGTTGTTCGAGGATTACGTCGGCATCCAGGTTCCAGATGATGGCCAGGGCTGTTTGCAAGACATCCACTGGGCCTTCGGTGGATTCGGTTACTTCTCAACTTACGCCCTGGGCAATCTTTATGGCGCACAGTTCTTCGCCAAGGCCCGTGAGGACATGCCTGATCTGGACGACCGGATCGCTGCGGGAGATTTCAAGCCGCTGCTGGATTGGCTGCGCGCCAACATCTACAGCCAGGGCAAGCGCTATCGCTCCGGCGATCTGGTGCAGCATGTGACGGGCAAACCCCTCAGCCACGAGCCCTTGGTCGCTTATCTGCGGGCCAAGTTCGGTGAGTTGTACGATTTGTAATACGACCCCATGAGATGGCGAAGTCACAGGCAAAGGGCTTCGTCACCACACAAGAGGATAAAAGCAAATGAAGCCGTTGTCGAACACACAACACTTCATCGATCTGGAAACAAAATACGGCGCCCACAATTACAACCCCCTGGATGTTGTGATTCGTCGGGGAGAAGGCGTCTGGGTGGAAGACGTGGAGGGTAAGCGCTATCTGGATTGTCTGGCCGCGTACTCGGCCGTGAACCAGGGGCACTGCCATCCGAAGATCCTGCAGGCGATGGTCGAGCAGGCGCAGAAGCTGACGTTG
>DUEF01000088.1 GCA_011176555.1 Caldilineae bacterium | reverse complement strand
TTATCCTGGCTCCACCACAAAACGAGCCGTTGTCGTTTGCCCCGCTTCCACCTGCACATTTTGGCGCCGCGTGCGGTCGCCGAGACGCAGCACGAGCTGGTAAGCGCCGGCAGGGATGTTGGCGAACACAAAATTTTCGGCGTAGCCGAAGTCGGGGCGCAGGCCGGGGTCTTCGGCGTAGGTGTCGAGGATGCGGAACAAACGAGAGCCACTTTCCTCGAAACGGTAGAGGTGCAACCGCGCGCCGTGCCAGACCCGGCCATCGGACGTGACCACCTGACCGGCAATCGTCCCCAAACCGGGGAGCGGTTCGAGCCACAGATCGGGATTGTAGACCTGGTCATAACCGGGCTGACCAATCCGCACTTCCACATGCACATGGGGGCCAATGGCGATGCCGGTCATCCCCGTCAACCCCACCTGCTGCCCTCGATCCACCCGCTGGCCCGTTTCCACCGAAAACGCCTGCATGTGGCCGTACAGCGTGTACACCGACTGATCACGATAAGCCTGGTCGAGTTGAAGCAACAGCAGCCGGCCGTAAAAGTTAGGATAAGGACCATAGACGTGCGTCGCGTCATCTGGCCCGGCATAGACCACCACGCCGCTGGCAGGGGCCAGTAAAGGCGTACCCACAGGATTGGCGATATCCGCGCCGTGATGGATGCGATAGGCCCCGTTGGCGGTGCCGCCAAACGCGTAGGTGGCGGCGGGAATCTGGTTGTGCTCGGGGGCAGTCGGTCGGGCCAGCCAATTGTGGGATTCAGGCAAATCCTCTGGCGCTGGCCAGGGTAAACCAACATGCGGCCCGGCGGGTTCAGGCGCTTCGACAGCGAGAGCGTGTATATTGATGGGCGTGGGGCCACTTTCCGGCGTAGGTACGGCAGACGTCCGCTCAGACTCGTTCGCAGCTTCCTGAGTTGGCTCAGGCGTCGTTTCTTCCTGGATGGGAGGGGGTGGGGCGGGCGAGGGCGTTGGCTCGGTGGGAAGTGCGTCTCGCTTCGGCGCGGCCTTGAATATCTTTCGCAAGATGCCGGCCCGCTCTTCCGGCGTGGCCCAGCGCGGCTGGGCGTAATCCTCCAGCACGGTGGTCAGGATTTCGGTGCTGATGAGGCGGCCATCGACAATGGTGTGGCGGGCGATAAGGCCGGTGCGGGTGTCCCAATCCTCCATCTGGTCGAAGAAGAGGTTGCCCAAGCCATAGGCAATGATGCCGGAACCACCGGGATCCACCTCGCCATACGGCTCCATCGCCTGGGGCACATGACTCTGCACGCCGGTGACGATGTCGGCTCCGGCCCGACGCAACATGCGGAAATCCGCCACCTGATCCTTGGTGGGATAAGGTTTGTAGGTCTCTCGGTACTGCAGTTCGATGGAAACGATATCCACTTCCTCGCTCAGCGTCCTGATGTCGTCCAAAATCCGATCCAGATTGTTGTAGAAATTGCAAGCGCCCGGCTCGGTGTCGGTGGCCCAGGCTTCCTCGGGCCACCAGGCCAGGGCGGCGATGAAGGCGAAGGTGTTGCCATTGTGCTCCCAGCGCAGCGGTGCGCAGGCCTCCTCCTCGTTCAAACCGCTGCCGTAGATGGGGATGTCGTTGCTGCGATAAAAAGCAAGAGACTCTCTCGCCCCCTCACGTCCGAAATCGTTGACATGATTGCCGCTGAGACCAACGATGTCAGTGCCGATGGCTTCCAGCGTCTGCCAATAGGGATAATCGCTGCACAAAACCAGGTTCATGTAGGTGTTGTTCACCTTACAGCCGTCGATGAAGGGGACCTCGTTGCTGACGTGGGTGATGTCGGCAGCGCGCAGGGTGTCGGAAATGACCGCGGCAGGGTAGGTGTAACCTTTCTTTTCCATGCGGGCGGCGGTGCCGCGCGACATGGCCGTGACGCCGGTCATCACCAGGGTGGTGAGACGGTCGGGCTCACGATTGCTGGCGGGGAGCACGCCCTGCAGGTGGGACACAACTTCAGCCGCGTCGGGGCCGTCCACCATCAGCGCCAGAGCCAGGGGGTAGGTCTCGATGGCGAGCTGGTTGTCCAGGGGATTGACGCCATCCACCGCCAGCACCTTGAATGTGGGATCCAATTGGTCGAAGGGAAGGATGCCCAGGGCGTCAGGCTGTTGGTCGAGCTGGGCTAAAAGGTCGGACGCAGAAATGATCTGCGCGGGCTCGGCTCCGAACAGCGTCGCTAACCCCGCCGCCTGTTCTGTCACCAGCAGCGGCGCAGCGGCCTGACCCGACCATCGCTCCTGCAACTCGGCCAGCGTGATCTCATCCCGCACAGTGGTGAAGGGAGCGACCACCGCGAACACACGCCTGGCCAGCACATCGCCCGCGACTTCGGACAACGGCAGCGCTCGCACGACAGCGCTGGCTTCGCCAGCATCCTCCACCACGACGAAACCGGCGTCCTCCAGGGCTGCGGTCAGACGCTCCACCTGCGGCCAAGCATCTGGCAGGGAAACGCGCAGAGGCTCGGGCGTAGGCGTCGGCTCGGGCGTAAGCGTGGCAGTGGGAGGAACGCTGATTGGCTCGGTGGTCGGGATGGGGGTCGCGAGGGGCGTAGGCGTTGGTGGTGAATCGGTTGGCAAGCTACAAGCGCCCAGCGCCAGGGTCAGCGCCAACAGCAAAACGAAAAAACTGATGTGTTTTCGATGACGGGTGGCTGGAAAAATACGCATAACGATCTATTCTACCGCGCTTGCCTGATATGAGCGAAAGCTGGTAGACTCCAAAAAGTTTCCACACTCGGCGTTCGCAAAAGGACACACATCCGACACGGTGACGGTGCAATGCCCAGTTCAGAGAAACAACCCAACATAATTTACCGGATCAACCGCAGTATCGCTTCATCGAAGCCTGGAGTGTGGCTCTTTTCGCGCGTACTTCACCACATCGACAAGCCGCTATTTCGCCTCAGCAAGAGAAAATACACCGCCACAAGCGTCCTGACAGGGTTTCCCATTGTCATGCTCACGACGACAGGCGCAAAAAGCGGAAAACCCCGCACCGTCCCCTTGCTTGCCATTCCCGAAGGCGATAATCTCGCCCTCATCGCCACCAACTGGGGGCAATCCCGCTATCCGGCCTGGTACTACAACCTGCGCGCCCATCCCCGCGCCACGATCAGCATCCAGGGGAAGTCGCAAAACGACTACGTGGCCCGTGAAGCGACGCCTGAAGAATGGGAGCGACTATGGCGAAAATTCAAGGATTTCCATGCCGGTTATGCGAAGTACAAACAGCGCATCGCCGCCAGCAGCGACCGCCGCATCCCCATCATGGTGGTGACGCCTGTCAAGGACGGTGCTGACGCGACAACGCAGGACTGAGTGCCCTGCGTCGTCGCGAACAAAATAGACTGGCGAAAGCTACGCTTCCGTTTTACCGGCCGTGACGCCGATAGGGCCGACATGGTCGCCGGTGTCGGCGTTGACCTTGCGGTGCGATCCGTCGCAGTAGGGGAATTTCCCGGACTGCCAACAACGGCAGATCCAGGCGGTCTTGCCAGCAGCAACTTCGATCTTGTCTCGATCTGGATGGTTCTGGGTGTTGATCATGGGAATAGCCTCTGATGAGTGTTTGGGGGGTGAATCGTAGGGCGTGGTGCGTGGTCCGTTCTCTCGATACTAACTTGACGGAATACGCAATACGTAACACGCCGCCATTTGGTTGTGGCTACGCCACCATGCGCATGACGATTTACGTTTGACGCATGATGGATCGCAGATAGGCAATAGCTTCCTGCGCGGCGGTGTCGGCATCAGGCTCAGGCATGAACTCGCCGGAGACGAAGCCATCGTAACCTGTCTCGAACAGCGCGTCTAACACCGAGCGGAAGTCGATATGCCCGGCCCCCGGATACCAACGATTGGAGTCAGCCACGTGGAAATGGAAGATGCGGTCGCCGGCGGCGCGGATGCTCTCCTCGATGGAAGCGTCCTCGATGTTCATGTGGAAGGTGTCGAGCAGCAAACCGAAGTTGTCGGCTCCCACGCGTGCGATCAGATCGAGACCATCGGCGACGTTGTTGATGAGGGTGGTTTCGTAGCGGTTGATTGGCTCCAGGGCCAGGCGCACGCCATGCGGGGCCGCGGCCCGGCTGCACGCCTGCAAGGCTTCCACCACCCAGGCCAGCGCCTGCGCCTGGCTCACGCCCGGACGGACGATGCCGCGCAGCAGGCCGATGATGATGACCGCGTCGAACTGGGCGGCCACAGGCACATGGTTTTTGACGCGCTGGATGGCGGCTGCGCGCACTGCCGGGTCGGGATCAGGAAAGGACAGCCCCTCCTCGCCCCAGGCCTGGCCCGTGCCAATGGCGGGAACGGTGAGTCCATGCTTGTCGAGAACCGCCTGGATCTCGGCGACATCGATCAGTTTGGGATCACGGATGGCGAGTTCGACGCCGTCGTAACCCCAGGCGGCGATCTTGGCGACGTTGGTTTCCAGATCGCCCTTGAAGGCGACGGCGCTGAATTTGGCTTGCTGGGTGGAGAGGACGATGGATAGTTTCATGGTTCTATGCATCATACGTGCTGGCGGTGACATCGCCGCCTTCGCCAGTCCAGTTGGTGTGGAACCACTCACCGCGGGGTTTGTCGATGCGTTCGTAGGTGTGGGCGCCGAAGTAGTCGCGCTGGGCCTGGATGAGGTTGGCGGGCACGCGGGCGCTGCGATAGCCATCGAAATAGGCCAGGGAAGCGCTCATGGCAGGGGCGGGGATGCCCAGCTCGATGGCGGTGCGCACGACTTTGCGCCAGTTGGCCTGACGGCTGGCCACAGCCTCTTTGAAGAAGGGTGCGACGAGTAAATTCGGCAGGTCGGGATCAGTACGGTAGGCGGCGGTGATGTCGTTGAGGAATACGGCGCGGATGATGCAGCCCGCTCGCCAGATGCGGGCGATCTCGCCGTAGTTCAAATTGTAATCGTATTCCTGCGTGGCTTCACGGAACAAGGCGAAGCCTTGAGCATAGGAAACCACCTTCGAGGCGTACAGGGCGTCGCCCACCGCGCGGATGAAAACCTCGCGGTCGCCATCAAATCCAACGGCAGGGCCAGAGAGAACTTGCGAAGCGGCGACGCGCTCATCCTTAAACGAGGAAAGGGCGCGGGCGAACACGGCTGAGGTGATGGTGGTGGTGGGCACGCCCAGATCCAGGGCGTTCTGGCTCGTCCATTTGCCTGTGCCCTTTTGTCCGGCCTTGTCCAAAATCAGATCGATGGTGTATTCGCCGGTTTCTTCGTCCTTTGTTTCAAAGATCTCGGCGGTGATTTCGATCAGGTAGGATTTGAGCACGCCTTCGTTCCAGCGAGAGAAGACCTCGTGCAATTCCTCGTTGTTCAGGCCCAGGCCCCGATGCAAGATGTCGTAGGCCTCAGCGATGAGTTGCATGTCGCCGTATTCGATGCCGTTATGCACCATTTTCACGTAATGGCCAGCGCCTCGCGGGCCCAGATAGGTGACGCAGGCCTCGCCCTCGGCTTTGGCGGCGATGGCTTCGTAGATGGGCCGCACGAGCTCGTAGGCATCCTTCTGGCCTCCGGGCATCATGCTGGGCCCCCACAGCGCACCTTCCTCCCCGCCGGATACGCCCACGCCCAAGTAGCGCAAGCCGTCCGCTTCCAGTTCGGTCGAGCGCCGTTCGGTGTCGTGGAAAAAGGAATTGCCGCCGTCGATGATCAGATCGCCCGGCTCCAGCAACGGTTTGAGTTGGGCGATGACGGCGTCCACCGCCCAACCCGCCTGCACCATGATCATGATCTTGCGAGGGCGTTTGAGTGCGGCGACCAATTCTTCTGGGGAGTAGGTGGCGGTGATGTTCTTACCGGCGGCGGGGCCTTCGGTAAATTTGGTGGTTTTGGCGCCGGTGCGGTTGTAGACGGCCACGGAAAAACCGTTGCGTTCCATGTTCAGGACCAGGTTCTGGCCCATGACTGCGAGGCCGATCAGGCCGATATCGTTTTTTGACATGTTTTTTGGAAGTATGGAGTAAGGGAGGGATTAGACAGCGTTTGGAGTGTTGATGAGGGAAGTGTAGAGTTTTTGTTGCCGGGTGATGGCGGTTTGGTAGATGGCGTGGCGGTCGGGATCAGGGTGGTGGGATTCACCGATGTACGTTGGCGCGGCGCCGGCATCATCGTACACGCCCAGGGCTTCGAGCGCCAATAGCGCCGCGCCGCGAGCCGAAGCTTCTGGCGCTCGCGATACGGCAATGGGACGGCCCAGGACATCGGCCATGATTTGCAACCAGGCAGGTGAATTGAGCAAGGCCCCGCCGCTGGCGATGATCTGCGGGTCGGCGGGGAGCAGGGTGCGGATTTGTTCGTAAACCAGGGCGATGCGGTAGGCGACCGCTTCCAATCCAGCGCGCAGGATGTCCAACGGCGTGGTGGCCAAGGTCAGGCCGTGGATGGTGGCGCGGGCGTCGCCGGCCCAGCCGGGACTGCGTTCTCCGGCCAGGAAGGGGAGCACCGTGAGGCCGTGGGCGTCGGGGGGCAGGGCAGCTAACTCGCGCTCGACCGTCTCTCTGTCCTCCACGCGCAGGATTTTGTTCATCCAGGCGTAGACCATGCCGCCTTCGGTTAAAGCCCCGCCCGGCAACGAACGCCGAGCATCGACCCGGTAACACCAGAGGCCGGAGGGAAGCCGTGGGACATCGTCTGTGACCACGGCGCGCATGGCGCTGGATGTGCCCACGGTGAGGGCGACGCGCCGCGGCGAGGTGCAGCCGCTGCCGATGTTGGCGGCGGCGCCATCGCCCAGGGCCGGGAACCAGGGAACGGCAGCCAGCGCGGGCCAGCGCGCGGCGAATTCGGAGCGCAGACCCTGGCGGGGTTGACTGACGTCGGTGAGAGGCGACAATTGCCCGGCCGTGATCGGTAACCCGGCCAGCAGGATTTCATCCCAGACCAGCTTGCGCCGGTCGAGCAGCCCCGACCAGGAGGCCACCGAGGTGCTGACTGCGGTCTCGCCGAACAACTTCAGTTCCAGGTATTCGCCGATGGAGAGCCAACGGTCAGTTTGGGCAAAACGGTCGGGATCAGCGCGGTGGAGCCAGCGCAAACGGGCGGGGAGATAGCTGGGGTGGAAGCGGCAGCCGGTGCGGTTGTGCGTTTCGACTTCGTCGAAGTCGGCTTGTAGTCGTTCCACTTCGCCTGCGGAACGGGTGTCGGCGTAGGTGGTCAGAGGCATGATGACGTTGCCGTTCGCATCGACGCCAAGTATGTTGTTGACAAAGGTGCAGAGGGCCACGCCGACGATCTGATCCGCCAGCGGCCCGGCCTGAGCTAAAACGTCATCGATACAACCGAAGGTCTGGTGCAGAAGATGGTCGGGCTCGATCTCCGAGGCCCCGGGCGGCGTGTTTCTTACGTGGATGGGCTCCCGCGCCTCGATACCGACGACGGTGCGCCCCAGGCTGTCGAACAGCAGCGCCCGGACCGAGGA
Organism: Caldilineae bacterium; assembly: GCA_011176555.1. Classification (GTDB taxonomy): domain Bacteria; phylum Chloroflexota; class Anaerolineae; order J102; family J102; genus DUEF01. The sequence continues at coordinate 2,565 of DUEF01000088.1, read as the reverse complement.
TGTGCCGACATCCAGCGCCAGGATCAGCGGCGTTTCAGCGGATTGGGGAACGGTGGTGGCAATCATGGCGGTTCTCTCAGGGGGCGCTGCCGCGAATGACCAACTCCGGCGCGAGGACGATCCGCTCGCAGCCCTCGTCGCAACCGCCGATCTGCTCCAGAAGCAGGCGCATGGCCTGATCGCCCAGATCGAAAACAGGGACGCTGCAAGTGGTGAGCGGTGGCGTCATCAGCGCCGCCAGGGGGATGTCATCGAAGCCGGTGATGGCGAGATCGTCGGGGACAGAGCGCCCTAACTCGGCCGCGGCCTGCAACGCGCCAACCGCCACCAGATCATTGAAACAGAGAAGAGCGTCCAGTTCGGGATACGCTTGCAGTAGGTTGATTGCGCCTTGCCGCCCTCCTGCCACATCGGGCGCACAGCGCAGCATCCACCCCTGGCGGCGCTGCATCCCTGCTTCCTGCAAAACGGAATCATAACCCAGCAGTCGCAATCGACAACTGTGGGAGGTTTCGGGCCCCGCCAACATGCCGATGCGGCGACGACCGCCGCTTAGCAAATGCTCCACCAACGCTATGGCCCCGCGCTGGTCATCCACCAGCACTGCGCCGAAGCCTTCGAGCTGCCGATTCACCAGCACCGTGGCTCCGTGCCATTGCAGCGCCTGGCGCAGGTCTGCTTCGGGCAGGCGAGAACTGCACAAGATGAGACCATCCACCCGCTTTTCCTCCAGCGATTGCAATAAAGTCAGCTCGTGCTCCGGATCCTCGCCTGTATTGCCCAGAAAAACGTTGTAGCCCTCAGCGTAGGCGATCTGTTCGACGCCTTTGGCCACGCCTGCAAAAAAGGGATTGGCCACATCCGGCACCACCAGGCCGATGGTGGCCGTGCGTCGGGTGGCCAGGCCGCGAGCCAAACCGCTGGGCCGGTAACCCAATTCGCCGACGGCCAGTAAGACGCGCTGGCGGGTGGACTCGCTCACGGGGCCGCTGTCGTTCACGACTCTGGAGACGGTCATCATGGAGACGCCGGCGGTGCGGGCGACATCGGCGATGGTGACGCGTTTGTTCATTGGGAAAAAAGGGGATGCTTGATCGGTGTTAGCGCTAACACCATCTTAGTCCAGGCGATGCCACTTGTCAAAATGCAAACCCTTCGGGTTTCTTCTCCTTCTTTCGGCCATTTTCCTGTTCCCCAACGCCCGGCTCGCTCAACCGGTGGCTGTGTTCCCCGCCAACCGGAAGCGAGCGTCAGATTTCATGCTTCAAATCTCGGAGGATCATCATCCCTCCTTGAACCAACGCCAGACCAGGCTAATGACGAGTAGAATGGCGACGATCATGGCAAACACATAACCAAGATAGGCCAAACGCAAAACGAACTGCCATAACTGTCCTTCCACTTGGGCAAGGCCCAGAGCAGCAGTAGCGATAGCGGAGCCGATGATCATGCCTACCAATACGATAGCGATCACCGCCAGTCGCGCCATTCGATTGATCTTATTCACTTCTGGCGTCAATTGCGAGAAGTCTAAAGTCACTTCAAATCGTCCTTTCTGGTATTGATCCAACCAACTCATCGTCGCTTCTTGCAAGCTGGGAATCCGTTTGAGCACCTCCCGCGCACTCATCGTAATCTGATCCTTCACCACTTCCGCCACTTTATCGGCGGTGATCTCCTCCACCGCCATCTCTTTGACCATATCCACACCCTGGGCGATAAAACCACCTTCCGGATTCAACAACCGCCCAGCCGATTCGATCTGCATCAATGCCTTGATAGCAAGCGTCAGCGAGGAATCAAGACGCAAGCCGTGGTCGCGTAACAGTTCGAACATCACATTAACGGATTCGTTGACGTCGACGGTTTGATTACCATACATGAAACGTCCCACCGTCCGCTCGAAATCCCGGTAGTAGGCTTGCTCATCGATGGGGCCCATAAACGGCGAGCTCAGGCTCAACATGATCTGCGCCAGGCCTTTCACATCTTGTTGTTGGAGAGCGAACAGCAATTGCACCAGGTTCAGGCGCTTCTGAAAATCCAATTCTCCCACCATGCCCAGATCGATGAAAATAAGATCACCACTCTCCAGGTTGACGAAGATATTGCCCGGGTGTGGATCGGCGTGGAAGAACCCGTCGATGAAGAGCTGCTTCGACATCGCTCGCAAAAGCTTTTCCGACAGCACATCGCGATTCAAGCCGGCGGCATCGATGGCGCCGATATCGGATATCTTCACGCCTTGGACATATTCCATCGTCAACACTTTAGACGTAGAGAATTCGCCATAGATTTTGGGTACGCGCACGCCTTCGATGCTTGCCATGTTGTCATTCAGGCGAAAGGCGTTGTAGGCCTCTCCGCCATAATCCAACTCAGCCAACACGTTTTTGCTGAATTCCTCCACCATGCCTTTCAGATCGATGGTGCGTACGTACTCGGAATGACTGGACACCACCCGCACAGCGTTTTGCATGATGCCCAGGTCGGCTTTCATCTGGGTATTGATGTGGGGACGCTGCACCTTTACCACTACCAAGTCCCCGCTGTGTAGAACTGCCC
>DUEF01000087.1 GCA_011176555.1 Caldilineae bacterium | reverse complement strand
GCCTGAGTCGCCCCCCCACTCTGTCTACACCAATGCCCTGTACTCGATCGCCTTTCTGACCACGGCCATCGGCGAGACAGAGAGCGTTTCCGTGGGCACGGGCGTTGTTCTCAGCGAAAACGGACGCATACTCACCGCCTACAACGCGGTTTACGATCCGGCGACGCAACGCCCCTACAATCGCAGGAGCCAGGTCAAGGTGGGGTTCAGCACAGTGGGCGGGGGCCAGCCACCGAACGCGTGGTACATGGCGCGGGTGGTCCGCACCGACCGCCAGCGAGATATGGCCATTCTGCAGATCTTCGCCCGTGAAGATGGTTCGCCCCTGCCCAACAGCTTTCGTTTGCGCCCCGCCCCACTCGGTAAAGGACTGACGTTGCAGGCTTCTGATCCCATTGCCGTGATTAGTTACATGGGCGGCGTGATGGATGCAGAACAGGTGGCGCAAGCCCAAACTTTGGGGATTGGCGAGGGGCAGGTGTTGGGATTCACGCCGGACATCGCCTTGCAAGCGAAACGCGGCTGGATTCAGAGCGATATCGGTTTGAGCGTGCCCAATGTCGGGGGCCTGGGTCTGAACCAGGCGGGCCATGTGATAGGACTGTACACCGGGGCCAATGCCGGGGACGGGGGCGGCTTGCTCAGGCCGATTGAATTCGCACAACCTCTGTTGGCGGGATTATAGCAGGCAGACCTCCGAGGGGGGCGCTCACGAAATATCCATCTGGCGGTAAGCTGGACAATCACCCCAAAAATGTCCGGAAGTCGTTCCAACTTAAAAATGTACGCCACATTGCATATTGACTCTGATAACTGAGCGTGTTATACTAAAAATATGTTGGATGGTTAACTGTTAATACTACTCGCCTTTTTCACCATCAGTTAATCGAAAAATATCTTCCCTATCCCCGCGCCTGATCGTCAAAGGCATCTCGCCAAGCATTTTCATTTTCGCCTGCTGACGACAAGCGCTCTCTCGCTCTCCCCATGTCATGACGGTCACCAATGATCTCGCGTCTTATAGTTTGAAGGATTTGCGCGCACTGGCGCGCCAAGAAGGACTCAGCGGGTATAGTCGCCTCAAAAAGAAGGAGCTTGTCTTCCTTATCGAGGACACCAGAGCCCGAAAAGATGGTAGAATCACGGGCGTCGGTTATCTAGACGTCACTCGAGATGGCAAAGGATTTCTGCGAAGCAACGGTTTGGCTTCTGGAGCCGATGTCGTCTACGTCTCGCAATCACAAATCAAACGTCTCGGACTACGTTCTGGTGACCTCATTGTTGGGCGCGTGAGGAAACCTAAATCGGGCGAAAAATACCATAGCCTGCTCAAAGTCGACACGGTCAACGGCGAAGACCCCGAAGTCACCGCCAAACGCCCCAAGTTCGAGCGGCTAACGCCTATTTTCCCCGACCAGCACCTGGCGCTAGAAACGCACCCTCATATCCTCGCGCCCCGCATGATCGATTTGCTTTGCCCCATTGGTCGCGGTCAACGAGGACTCATCGTTAGCCCGCCCAAGGCCGGCAAAACGACAATTTTGAAACAAATAGCCAATGGCATGTCCAATAATTACCACGATTTGCATCTCATGGTCGTGCTCATTGGCGAACGCCCGGAAGAAGTCACGGATATGTCGCGCTCGGTCAAGGCTGAAGTGCTTAGCTCCACATTTGACGATCACGTCAAACAGCACGTGAGCGTGGCTGAGTTAGCACTCAACCGCGCCACGCGTCTGGTCGAGATGGGGCGGGATGTGGTCATTCTGTTGGACTCCATCACCCGCTTGGCGCGGGCGTACAATATGCTGATACCGCCAAGTGGTCGCACCCTGAGCGGCGGACTTGATCCGGCCGCCCTCTATCCCTCCAAGCGGTTCTTCGGCGCCGCCCGCAACCTGGAAAACAGCGGAAGCCTCACCATCATCGCCACCTGCCTGGTCGATACTGGCAGCCGTATGGACGATGTGATTTACGAAGAGTTCAAGGGCACAGGAAACATGGAGTTGCATCTGGATCGCAGCCTGGCCGAACGGCGCATCTACCCCGCCATTGATGTCGAACGCAGTGGCACCCGCCGCGAAGAGCTCCTTCTCGATAAAGAAACTTTGCAACAAGTTTGGATCATGCGCCGCATGGTGGAGGCCATCCGCACCAAACAACCAGGCATCGAACCTTTGCTGGCGATACGAGAGCGCCTACGACGTACGCGCAGCAACAAGGAATTCCTGGCGACGCTCAATCGCGAAAGCTGAAAAGCCTTCGACTTCCACTCTTCTTGGACAAGCCCGGCGACAACACTTATCAAAGCAAACCTTATTTGGCGCGCCTCATTTAGGCATGCTATAATTCCCCCGCCATCATGATAGCTGCTCCCCCCTGACTTGCCAGGTCATTTTTGCAAGTCAGTTGCATTCATTTCAATCTATGACGGCACAAACTTTTTAGAGAATGCTAGAAGTCTCCCCTGAACAAGTCGAAGGTGACGTGTCTGATGCTAACGATACAATAACCGACGACACCTGGGGTCCTGGCCACCAACTGTGGTTGAACATTCGCCGCAATTTGGTGGGACAAGGGCCCGACAAATTTACGCCCGTACGCTTAGCCTCGCATGTAGCCCTGTTGCTGGTTGCTGTTGGGCTATTGGCGTTTACGCAAATTGAATTGCCAAAGTGGGAAATAGCGGGGCAAGAAGTTCTTCCTGCACCGGCTGCAAGCCCTACACCAGCCAGTCTCCGGCAATTGGTCGTAGCTCGCGGCGGTTCTGCGTTTCAGGCAGGCGGCCCGCTGACCCGTTCAGCAGTCCCCTTTACGATTATTCCTGAACGTCCACGGCTAGAAGTCCTGACTTATGCGGTGCAACCCGGAGACACGGTGTTTGGCATTGCCGAGAAATTCGGCATCAAACCAGAAACCATTATGTGGTCGAATCGGAAGTTGGAGCTCAATCCCGATATGCTGCGGGTAAACGATCAATTGATCATTTTGCCCATTAACGGCGTCTACCACGAAGTGAAAGCTGGGGATACGCTTGCAAAGGTGGCGAAAAAGTATAAAGCGCAAGTCGCCGACATTGTGGCCTATGAGTTGAATAATCTGGAAAGTGCGGAGCAGCCGCTGCAAACTGGCTCCTTTCTGATTATTCCTGGCGGCAAAAAGCCTCCGGTTGTCCGACGCGTTAGTATCTATAACGGCCCCATCCCCAAGGGCGCCCGTAAGGGAACCGGCTCCTTCGTCTGGCCCAGCAGCGGACGCATCACGCAGGCTTTCTGGACCGGTCACCGCGCTATCGATATCGGCAGTTGGACTGGTAACCCCGTGGTGGCGTCAGATTCAGGTTATGTCGTCTATGCGGGCTGGAACCGGACTGGCTACGGTAATTTGATCATCATCGACCATGGAAACGGTTTCCGCACCTATTACGCACACCTGAGTCGTATCTTTGTGCGACAGGGCGAATCTATCGGTCAGGGGCAGCGCATCGGCTCAGTCGGAAACACCGGCAATAGCACGGGGCCACACTTGCACTTCGAAATTCGCCAGAACGGTGTCCTGCGCAATCCCATCGGCTATCTGCGATAACCCCGGCCGCTGCGTATGATGGCGTAGCCCCGGACAAATGGCAGCGTGTCTCAGGTGGCTGCCAGTCGCTG
>DUEF01000086.1 GCA_011176555.1 Caldilineae bacterium | reverse complement strand
GGCGGCCCAGCAGCGGGGCGGGGATGGCCACCTCCGCCACCCAGCCATTGCCCGAGAGCGCCACGCCAGTGGTGAAATCGTCAGACTGGTCGGGGTGCAGTTCATCGCTAACTGTGCCATCGGCCCGAATGGTGAGCAGATGGTCGTCGGCCCCGCCCCACTGCTTGTCGTTAAGGCCATCGATGGCGATCTGGACGGCGTCTTCGCCTTCTGTGACCACCACGTTGTCCGTGATCTCAACCAACATGAAGAGCGTGTCCGCCGTCCAGCGGCTGTAAATGCGGGCGCTGATGTCGATGGGCAGAGGCCAGGGCTTATCTCCCAACACGGTGCTGGCGTTGTCCGCGTCGAGATAGAGTTGGCCGCCCTGATACCAGTCGGCAGGCGAGCCGTCGATTTCGATAGCTCCAGGCTGTTCGTAGCTGCTCAGAGTGCGGCCTGGCCCGGCGAAGCGGATGATGTAACCGCCATACGCCGTGGCCATGCCCCGCCCGGCATCGACGAAATCAAGTTCGGTGATCAAGGTTTGGCCCGGCGAGATAGTGCTCTCCACCGGCTCCCAACTGGTCCCGCCATCCGCCGTGTAGAGCAGTGAGCCCTCGTAACCGCCCACCCAACCGTGATTGGCGTCGAACATGATGATGTCGGTGAGGGGCAGGGTGTCTTCAGGCAGGGTTTGGTAGCTCCAAGTTGTTCCGTTATCAGGCGTATGGGCGATCATGCCTGTGAAAGGCTCCGAACATTCTTCGTGAACCATAGGCCCTTTGCATCCCACCAGCCAGGCGTGATCGATATCGCCGTTATCGTCAGCGTCCAGCACCTGCACGCCCTGGTAAATGCCCAGAGCGATGTCGTCCGGGATGACTCGCCGCCAGGTCTGGCCGCCGCTGGTCGTCCAGCGGTAGGAGGCCTGACGCGTGGCTGTCCAACCGGCGTACTGGTCGATCATGGAGATGTCAACGTTGGCATTGCCGCCGCCGGTGGTGGTGTCCAGCCAGGTCTTGCCGCCGTCGGTGGTGCGGAACATGACCGGGTTGCCGGCGGCATGGCCATTGCTTTCGTCCAACATCACGATGTCGTAGTAAGGCGCACCGTAACCGGATGCTTGTTGCAGGCTCCAGGTTTGGCCGCCATCTGCCGTGGCGTAGATCCAGCCGTAACGCCCCGCAGTCCAGCATTGATCGGCAGTGGGGCAGGAAATGCCGTTGAAGTAGTGGGCGGGTTTGTCTGTGAGCTGGCTCCACGACCAGGTTTCGCCGCCATCGGTGGTCTTGCCGATGCTGGATTGTTTACCGGCGACGTAGGCGACATCCTTGGAGGGGAATGAGATCGCTTCCAGGTGAGGATTCAGGCCGAAATCACCGGCGCTGCGCGTGAAGTTCACGCCATCATCGCTGTGGTTGATCCACCAGGCGTAAACGCCGGTGTCGGGAGCGGACTTGATGCCGCCGCCAGCCCAGACATCGGTGGGGCTGAAGGCGTAAACGGCGTTGACATCGCGAGTGTTGGAGGCGATGTCCGCTTGCTTGGTCCAGTTGACGCCATCCACGCTGGTGGCGATGACGCCGGTGATACCGCCCAAAACGCCGAAAGCACCGGCAAAATGTAGATCGAGGATGTCCAGGGAGTCGTTCTCGAGTCCGCTTGTCACTGTTTGCCAGGTTGCGCCGCCATCGGTGGTGCGCCGCATCAGGCCCGCCTGCCCGGCGATCCAGCCGATTTGATCGGAAGTGAAGTGCAGGGCGTAGATGTTGGCCCAGCTGGGGAAGGTGCTGTTTACGGTATGCCACGTGGCCCCGCCATCGTTGGTGGCGAGCACCGTGGCCTTGTCGCCGGCCGCAAAGCCGGTGTTGGCGTCGAGGAATTGGACGGCGTGAAGATGACGGGTGGTGTTGCTGGTTTGCGGCGTCCAGGTGGCTCCCCAATCACTGCTATGATAAATGACCCCGTCCTGTCCGACCGTCCAGGCCCGGCCATCGTTCTGCAAACTGACAGCGTTCAGATCGAACGTATCCGGCGCTGCACCTGGCCGCCAGGTAGCGCCTCCGTCCTCTGTGCGGTAAACCCGGCCAGTCTCTCCCACCAGCAAGCCGCGCGCTGCGCCAGCGAAGCTGATGGCGTAAAAGTCGTGGTCGGGGTCCAGCACTTCGAAATGCCAGGAGTCGCCGCCATTGACGGTTTTCACGAACATGCCATCATCGCCGGTGGCGAAACAGGTCATATCGTCAACGCAAGTGAGATCGTGCAACCTCCCTGAGCCTCGCCAGACGGTGCTCCAGGCGCCAGGGATGGCCTGGGGGGCTTGGGACTCAGCCTGGCTGGCCTGATCGGGTGAGGCCGTTGTCAGGAAAAGCGAGAGTGCAAGGGCGAGGAAGATGATGGGGATGAAGATTTTTTTCATGTTTGACCGGTGGATTGAGCGGGAGGGGTGGTTTTCTTGTGCGCTGTGCGGAAAGTTCAGTGCTAAGGCCCAAGAATAACGCTGTCGCGCTATTTTCTCAAAAAACGAGGCGGACTGCGCACCCCTGAATCCGCCCGTCATTTCGACGACCAACGGGAGGAGAAATCTCCTCGATGATCAGTGTGGTGGGAATCAAGGGGATGTCTCGCTGCGCTTCGACATGACGAGCGGACGCCATGACGGGCGTCTACTCATTCAATCTCGCCCGCACCAACCCCAACAAAGTCTTCTTGTATCTCGCCCCGCGCCGCCATTGCGCGCCCGGCGAAACGACGGCTTCCAATTCATTGCGCCCAACCACTCGATCGAGTCCCAGCTCCAATTCTGACGCCAGCCAGGCGATGAGATCGGCCGCCGCCGCCAATTGGGCCGGCTCCGGGGCTTGGCTGCTGAAATCGCCGGCTAGCGCTACGGCCACGCTATCGGCATTGATCTCGTAGTGCAGGTTGCTTTGCAGCACGTTTTCCAGCGCCTGCGTCCAGAAGATGTCGCCGTCTCCGCTGATGACGAAATGATAGGGGATGCCGGGGGCGTCGTGGCGGATAATCTGCACGCGCGCCAGGGCGGCTGGCGGCGTCGCGGCCGGAAAACCCGTTTGGTGCACGACGATGCGCTTGATGTCCTGGCGCTCGCGAGTGTGATACTGTTTGGCCGGATGCCGAGGCAGCTGTTCCCGCACGTCCTGCAGGTCGGGCTGAGTGACTGGCTGAGGCATCAGAACGGGGGCTTGAGCGAGCGCCGGCTCGGGTTCGGCG
>DUEF01000085.1 GCA_011176555.1 Caldilineae bacterium | reverse complement strand
TCTGGATGTGCTCGACCATGTCGGCGGGGTTGGGATGCAGGCCTTCGAGCAGGAGCCCGTTTTCGTAGATCTGTTCGATGCTGACGTTCACGAGCTCGTCCTGATCGCCGGTCGAGATCAGCGACGCCAGGTTGGTGACAATGGGATGGCGGGGGTTGAGTTCCAGGATCTTCTTGGGGATTTCGTAGTGCTCGTCCATCAGGCGGCGCACCCGATCCATCTCACTGCCCGGACTGCCTGCGGGCGCAACCAGGCGGGCGGGGTGCTCCACCAACAGGTCGGAGCGACGCACATCCACGATCTTGTCGCCAAGCTGCGTCTTGAAACGCTCGACCAGCGCGGCCCATTCCGCTTCCGGCATGGCGTCCTGGTCGGATTTCGCTTCCTCATCATCCTGCTTGGGCAATTCCAGGCCGGCGTCAGCCACATTTTGGAAGTTGAACCCCTCATACTCGCGCAGCGAGGAGGGCAGGAATCCATCCAGCGGGTCGGTGAAATAGAGCACCTCGATGTCCTGCGCGTGAAAAGCATCCAGGTGAGGGCTGCGCCGCAGCGTGCTCAGGTCATCGCCCACGATGTAGTAGATGGTCTTCTGCGCCGGGTCCACGCGGCCGATGTAATCGTTGAAGGAAACGAGTCGGTCGTCGCCTTTGGATGAATGGAAGCGCAACAACGGCGTCAGTTTTTCCTGATCGCCGTACTCGTTGATCACGCCTTCCTTGATGAAAGCGCCGAATTCCCGCCAGAACGCGTCGTACTGCTCCGGCTCCTTGTCCGCCATTTTGGCCAGCGCCCCCAGCACCCGGCCCGTCAGCACTTTTTTGATGCGGGCCATGAACGGGCTGCTTTGCACCGATTCGCGGCTGACATTGAGCGGGATGTCGTCCGAATCGACCACGCCTTCGATGAAGCGCAGGTAATTGGGTAGTAACTCCTTGTAATGATCCTGGATGCGGATTTGGTGGGAGTACAGCCGCAGCCCGAAATCCTGTTTCACGCTGAACAGACCGCGATCCAGTTTGGCGGGGATGAACAACAACGCCCGGATTTGCACAGGCACATCGGTGTTGACCTGGATGCGGGTCATCGGGTCGGTGAAATCGTAGGTGAGCTGCTTGTAATACTCGTTGGCGGCCTCGTCCGTCACCTCCGAGGCGGGCAGACGCCAGATGGCCTGCTGGCGGTTGATCGCTTTGGTCTCATCGCCCAGATAGATGGGAAAGGAGACGAAATCGGAGTATTTGTGGATGATGGCGTCGGAATGCCCGCCCACCTTCAACACAGATCCGGGCCAGGTGGTGGGCGTCATCGCCGGGGGCCGCGTGGCCCTGACCGAGGCGGTGGAAGAGGCGGAGGATGATCCCGAGGATGGGGCGCGGGCTATGCGGGATCTAAACATCGGCCCGCTGGATAGCGTGGTCGGCATTGCGGCCAGTGGGCGCACCGCCTACGTGATGGGCGCACTGGCCGAGGCCCGACGCCGGAGAGCGCTGACCGCCGCCCTCATCTGCAATCTGCCCGCGCCTATGGCGGAGATGGCAGACCACGTGCTGGCTCCGCTGGTGGGCCCCGAAGTGATCACTGGCTCCACCCGGCTCAAGGCGGGAACCGCCCAAAAGCTAGTTCTGAACATGCTCAGCACCGGCGTTATGGTGCAGTTGGGCAAGACCTACAGCAATTTGATGGTGGATGTCCAGCAGCTCAACGCCAAGCTGCAGGTGCGCGCCCGGCGCATCGTGGCCCAGGCGTGCAGCATCTCCGAAGCCACCGCGGCCGAGGCACTGCAACGCTGCGGGGGCGATGTCAAGGCCGCAATCGTCAGCAGGCTGCTGGACTGCTCGCCCGAAGAGGCGCGTCAGCGGCTGATGCTGGCGGACGGAAACGTACGGGAGGCGCTGGGCAAGGACTTGGCCGCGCCGACGAACTGAGCCACTCCCCAACAGTCACACTGAAACTTGAATGATCTTGACGGTTTCCGCCACCAGAAACCGATTGAGGGCGTCGCAGGAGGATGTATTCCGAAAGGTGAAACCTGGGAACGCATCCGCAGTTCTCCGCCATTCCCTCACGGGGTGGTTCAGACTTCTGGCGGATTGATAACCGCTGAGGACGGCATGGGATTCTCTGTCGTTACCGCAGCCCCGCCTGAAGATTTCTACGCCCTGACTTTCGCCAGCAACGGCATTCTCTACGTCGCCGAAAGAAGGAGTTATGATGATGACGCTCACATATACCGAAGTGATGACAGCGGGAACACCTGGTGGCTGGCGCTGGAAGCCCTGCCGCGTGGCGTCAGCCGACTCATCGCCCATCCCCAGCAACCTGAAAAACTCTATGCAGGATTAAAAGGCTTTGGCGTTTACGGAAGCGACACAGGCGCCGGTCACTGGATCGCAGCCAATCACGGATTGCGTACGTTGGTTTCAGTGCAGGATATGACCGTCGATCCTGCTAATCCTGCACGCCTATACGCTGCCGCCGATGAGCCGGGCGCAGGCCTTTTCCGCAGTGATGATCACGGCTTAACCTGGACCACCGTCATCACCGATGTGCGCCTTACCACAGTTGCTCTCGATCCGACGACGCCAGAAACCGGCTGGGCAGGTGGCCCCAACGGATTTTACATCTTTCAGGGGCGCAACTTCTGGCCCTATCCTTATTTGTTTAGCGTCGTTACCGACATCGCCATATCACCCATCGACCCTGATCGGCGCTATGTTGGTGGCTATACAGGTCAGAGTCCTTCTCGTGGTTATGTAGGATATTATGTCCCTCCACACGATGAAATTCAGGGATACTGGAGCATCTCTTTTCCGCCCGAGACAGCCTATGTCTGGAGTATCGCCATCCACCCTGACGATCCGCTCACAGTTTATGCTTGCGTCGTCCTGAATGGGAAACAAAGCGCCATTCTTCGCAGCCAAGATGGTGGACTGACCTGGGAAACACTGTTCCGCACCGGTCTTTTCCCAGGCTTAATCAAAATCGTTGTCGACAATCGTCCACCCTACACGCTTTATGCCATGAAATACCAGGAACGTCTGTACATCAGCATTGATGACGGCGTCACCTGGCAAACACGCCTCCTCCCCCCATATCCAGCCCTCGCTCTCATTCTCGATGACTTTGGCGTTCCCGTTGTGGCTACAACAAACGGCGTCTTCCGTTGGAATGACACCATGAGCGATTGGGGTCGCCTGAGTTCAGATGACATCAAAGCGCACGCCTTACTGCTGACCGAAGGCGTGAATCCCGCCCTTCTTGCCGGAACCCGCACCGGCATCTGGCGAAAGGACATGCCGCGCCAGCAGACGTGGATGCCGTTGATGCAGCGGCGGTAGTTGCACCCGTCGGCCGGAGTCACGCGTCAGGCAGGAGTGCAAAACTTCCTCCAGATCGGGTTCGGGCTGCTGTGGGGAAAAACTCGGAGGCGTATCTGATGGGAGAGAGACTGGACAAACCTCCCCAAAATCTGCCATTGCCCCCAACCTGAATCCCTGCCAAACTAACACTCAGTGAACGCCCAATCGCGGACGTTCACGAAAAGGACTCACGCTCTCTCTGCGCGTGGGTCTTTTTTTTGATCCGCAGATTTCGCAGATTGACGCAGATTACCATCATCCAACGACCTTCGGTCGCCAACAATTCCGCAATTCGCAAGCGACCAGCGGTCGCCCGCAATCCCGCAATCCCGAGACCCCTCCATGCCCAAGAAACGCAACAAACTCGCCCTGCCCCTGCTGTTGGGGGCCATCACTTTCGCCCTCATCCTCATGGCCCTGTGGCCCAGCGAAGCGCCGGAAACAACCGTGGTCGTGGCAGCGAAAGACCTGGGCGCTGGCGCAGTGCTAGCTGCCGCCGACCTCACCACCATCACCCTGCCGGCTGACCAAGCCCCACCGGGCGCTACATCCGACCCAGCGCCGCTCATCGGCCAATCCCTGGCCGTGGTGCGCTTCGCCGGGGAGCCGGTGGGAAGGCCCTGCAAGCTGCCGAGAAGCTGGAAACCCGCCTGGCCGTGCCCTACGTCCTGCTCTTCTTCCTGCCCCTGCTCATGCTGATCCTCGTGCCGCTGATGTTGCCGATTCTGAATGTGATGTGGCCAGAGATCAGCACCTGCCCGAACGCTGTTTCTGATCTCTGACTTCTGATC
>DUEF01000084.1 GCA_011176555.1 Caldilineae bacterium | reverse complement strand
TGATCGTGGGCGTGGGAGTGTCGGTAGCGGTCGGCGTAATGGTCGGGGTTGGCGTATTGGTGGGCGTGGCTGTGTTGGTGGGGGTCACAGTGGCGGTGGGGGTGGGTAAGGCGCCGGAAGAAGGCAGGGTGTAAAGGATCTCCAGCTTGGGACGAAGGGCGGCGTCCGCGCTGTATTCGGCCGCGGCCACGGAAATCAGCGAGTAAACCCAATCCGGCTCCATCAGCCAGCCATAATTCGTAGCCCCGCCATCGACAAAGGCCCGAACATCTGCGGAAACATCGAAATCGTACCAGCCCAGGCCCGAAATCCATGCCTGATCGGTGGCTGCTGACGCGTGGTCGGCGCCGGAAGCGCCCGGCGCATCCCAGGGGGCGCTCGCTGACGCTTGCTCCCAGGTGGCGGTGTTGACGTCCCAGTCGCGCACCATGCGGTATGCGCTGACATTCAGGGCGCTGTTTTCGAAACCAACCACGTTGAGTGAAAGCGTAGCTTGGTCGACGGTGGCGTTCTCGGGCAATGCGCTCAGATCAAATCGAATCAACGATTTCCGCACCGGGCCGCCGCTGTTTGCTCGCCATCTGACGGTGGGATCAGAACCATAGTTCGTGGTGGGCTGCCACTGGTCGATGGTGGTGTCTGTGACGCCGGCGTAGCCAGCCTGTCCCGGTTGCAAGACCATTTTCTGCGCCTGGAGCTGGAGCGCGCCCAGATCGGCGAAGACGCCGCCGGCGCTGGCTCCTTCCCAGACCAGCCAGGTTTCGGCGCGGGCGTCACCGCTGTCGTCGTCCTCCAAGCTGATGTTGAATCCCAAGGTGTGCTCGTGTTGCAGCACGCCGCCGAGCATGGATTGGGGAATGGCCACTTCGAGTTCGTAGCCGTCGGGCAGGAGGGTGATGAAGGCCAGAGCATTGTACCCGCCCTCGACGCTGCCATCCGCGCCGATGCGCATTTTCCAATCGTAAGGGCCGCCCTGGCGACCATCGTCATCGCCATCGAAGGCCAGATGCGCGGCGTCGCCGGTTTGGACGTTGTCATCGAAGACGCGCACGCCGATGAAAACGTAATCAGGCCACCAGCGGCTGCGCACGGTGGCGTGCAGATCGACTGCGCCTGCGGCTTCTCCTTGTACGGTGTCCGCCGTGGTGGCGTCGAGCGTGAAGGTTTCGTCAGTGCTCCAATCTCCGAGGTCGCCATCGATATCGATTGCGCCTGCCGGTAAGGATCGTATCGCGCGGCTGCCGCCGCCGAAAGCTGCGAACGTTATCGTCGCAAAAAGTTCGGGCGTATCGGCCAGGGTGGGAGCGGTCCAGATCAAAACGCTTTCCATGCCTGCACCATCGTCATCGTGCAGACTGAGGTTGATGCCCACGGTGCGCCCGGCTTTGAAATCATCTCCCAGGGCGCTGGCCGGGATCTCCAGTTCCAGGCGGTAACCCCCGGCGTGGGTCTGGAGCGCCTTGACCACGGCTACGCCGTCCGCGTCGCTGCGGCCATCGGCGTAAAAACGGAAGACATGATCGTCGTCGCCCCCGCCGCTGTCGTCATCCAGACCATCGAGCGCCAGCTCCACCCGGTCGTCGCCGGTCACGACATCGTCCGTGACATCGACCGCCAGGAAGAGGCGATCCTCCCACCAGCGCGCTCGCAAACGGCCGCTGAGATCGTCGGCGCCGGGCGTAACGCCCTCCACGGTATGGGCGCTGTCGGCATCGATCGTCGTGATCCCCGCTGCGGTCCAGTCGCCGAGATCGCCATCGGTGGTGGTGTTCTGTTGCGGCGGCGCGCTGACGGATTGCGTGGAGAGCGGTTTGTAGAGAAACACCACATTTTCCTCGCCGACAGCATAAACCAGATTCTCGTCGTACACATCCACGCCTTCTAAAATGCCATCCGCCGGCACATCGATTTTGCTCCAGGTGGCGCCGCCATCGCTGGTGTGGACCAGAGAGCCGCCAACGCCGACCGCCCAGCCGGTGGTGGCGTCGAGCATCTCGATGGCGAGGAGCTTGGGTACGCTGGCGTCGAACACGAAATCCTGCCAGGAAACACCGCCGTCGGTTGTGCGCACGACCATCGCTGACTGGCAGGGAGCGTGGTGATCCCAAGCACCGTCGGCGCGGGCACAGCCGGCCAACCAGACGTCGTCCAAATTGCCATCATGGTTTACATCGTAGGCGTCGACTGCTTCGTACAGCCAGGAACCGTATTGTCCGGGCAGAGAACGTTTTGCCCAACTGGCGCCTCCATCCCTCGTATATTTCATGTATGGCCTGAGAATGGCCATCGCCCCGGTGTTTTCCGAGATCATGTCCAATTCAACACCGGTGTGGGTGCCACCAAGGTTGTCCGCATCCTGCCAGGAGCCACCGTTGTTGCTGGTGCGGAAGTAGTGGTGGGTGCCGGTGGTGAGCCCCTTGCTGGCGGATGTGCGGTTGATATCGTAGAGATAACGGCCGTAGACTGTGCCATCGGATTGATGGGCGTACTCACGCCGCCAGGATTCACCGCCATCGGTCGTGTGCAGCACCAGGCCGAATCGCCCCACGGCATGGCAATCTGTGGTGGAGCCGGGTGCGCAACTGATGGCCATCAGCCAGGAGCCGTTGTGGTTGGCTGTTCCCACCGTGGCGGGATCGGTGCGGAATTCGTCGTAAAGCTCGCGCCAACTGTAGCCGCCATCCTCGGTCTTGAGCCCGGCCACGTGGTCGCCCACGGCATAGGCCACCTGGTCGGAAGCAGCGAAAACGGCGAAGAAACGGGGGTAGTGGCCGCCGATCATGTGCTCCCAGGTAGAGCCATCGGTCGTACGCCACACAAACCAACTCTGGGGATTGACCGGGCCGCCCCAATCGCCATCGTTGGAAACCTGCACGCTGCCGCCCACCCAGGCGCTGGTGGTGTTGGCGACGCCAAGTCCATACAGATCGTAGCCGGGATCGCCGCTGCTGCGCAGGGGCCAGGTTGCGCCGCCGTCGCTGGTGCGGGCGATGCTGCCGTCGCGGCCCGCGGCCCAGCCGATCTGGGATTGGCCGGGGGCGAACTCGACTGCCAACAGGTCTTTGCCGGTTCCCACTTTTTGGGCGGTCCAGGTCGCGCCCTGGTCGTTGCTGATCAGGATGTTGTCGCCATCACCCGCCACCCAGGCGTGTGCGCCTTCGACATGGACATCGTGCAGCGTGACCCAGTCGGGAACGAGGCCCGCGTGCTGATTCCAGGTGACGCCGCCATCGGCGCTGGTGAGGAGCGTTCCCGCCGCACCTACGGCTACGCCGTGCAGGCCATCAGCGAACATGCGGACGGCCTGGAGTTGGACGCCGACGCCGCTGGGCTGCGCGTTCCAACTGCTCCCGCCGTCGTTGCTGTGCACGATCAGGCCACTGGCCCCCACCGCCCAGCCATCGGTGGCGTTGAGGAAGTGCACGCCGTGCAGGTCGGTGGTCAGGCCAACATTCAGTTTTCGCCAACTGACGCCGCCATCGCCGGAGTAGAGGATGACGCCGTTCTGTCCCACCGCCCAGAGGTTGAGCCCCACCATGCTGAGATCGTACAGATCATGGTCGGGGTAGGGCGATTGGTAGTGCCAGGATTCGCCGCCATCGCTGCTGTTGAGGATCATGCCCTCCGATCCAACGCCGAGCAGGTCTTGCGCGTCTCGCCCGACCAGCGCGTAAACGTAGCCGTCGCCTTTCCAGGCGCGTTGCCAGGAGGTGTTGTTCGCTGCGGCGGGCGCGGCGGACGATCCAGATGTTGGGGCCAGGGCGAAAAGGGTGGTCGCTGTGAGCAAGAGGAGCAGCGCCAGCGTCAGGCCGACGCCCAATGGCCGAGTGAAGAGCGAGGGTGGGGACAAGCGTTTTTTGCGGGGCATAAGTTGGGCATCCAATCAGTGATGGGTTTATCTCAAGTCCAACATAGCATCCCCAAACCCGGTCGTCAAGGGGTTTTCGGCCTCCATGATAAAACTTTCATCCGTACAAAGCCCCTGCTCCAGCTTTATGACAGAACTGTCATTTTTAGAGGTGAGTCGCACTTCGCAAGTGCGACTCACCTGGCCCACCTAATTCTGGTTCTCCACCAACCCCCGTAACACCGCCAGGTTCTCCACATCCTCGTGCAGGTCTTTGCTCTTGGGCGTTTCTAACAACATCGGCACATGGACGAAACGAGGGTCGTTGATGATCAGGCGGAAGGCGTCCAGGCCCACGTAGCCTTTGCCGATGTGTTCGTGGCGGTCTTTGCGGCTGCCCAGGTCGAACTTGCTGTCGTTGAAGTGGAAACACTTGAGCAGATCGAGTCCGATGTGTTCGTCGAATGCCTGCATGACGTTGGCGTAGCCCGCGGCGTTGCGAAAATCGTAGCCCGCGGCCAGCACATGGCAGGTGTCGAAACAAACGGCGACCCGCTGCGGCTGGGCGCACTGTTCGCGCATGGCGCCGAGTTGCTCGAAGCGATAGCCCAGATGCTGTCCTGTTCCGGCCGTTGTTTCGAGCAAGGTCAACGTTTGGAAGCCGGCAGTGCGTTCGTGGCACTGATCGAGGGCCGCGGCGATGCGGGAAATGCCCCAAGTCTCACCTTCGCCCATGTGCGAGCCGGGATGCACGACCACGCCCAGCAAGCCGAGCGCTTCCGCCCGTTGCAATTCGTCGACAAAGGCGTCGATCGATTTACGCCAGAGGTCGGGTTTGGGCGAACTGAGGTTGATCAGGTAGGAGGCGTGAGACGCGACCGGCCGGATGTCCAGCTCGCCCGCCAGCGTCCACCAGCGTTCGATTTCCTTTGGCTCCAGCGGTTTACTGTGCCAGCGGCTGTTGTTGCGCGTAAAGATCTGCATGGCCTCGCAGCCGATACTGGCCGCGCGCCCGAACGCCTTGCTGACGCCGCCCGCCGTGCTGACGTGCGCTCCGAATCTTGGTGGCATGATTATGGCTCTTTTGGAATTCAGGGGGTTGCATGAAGAATTGCGTGTTACGTGGCGCGTATTGCGTGGTGCGTTGGGTTGGAGTCACGCAATACGCACCACGCAACTATTTCACGCCGACGCCCAGTTCGTAGACGAGGGTGCCGCCGAGGTGACCGGCAAGCAAGAGAATCAAGGTCGCCAGGATGAGCAGCGTCGCCCAAATCAGGCGGCGGTGGCCGCTCTGCATGTCGTCGCGCCAGCGATAGCGCCAGTACAACGCCAGTCCGTACAAAATCCACATGGTGAACATGGCGGTCGTGTGTTGGTTGGCGACTTGCTCAGCCGGAGCGCCCGCCGGAATGGCGTTTTTCTCCACCAGCCCCGTGATAAGGGCGAGGATGGTCAGCAGCCAACCGGCCAGGAGGCTGACGGTTCCCCAGTAGCGCAGCCAGGGGACTTGCCGCCATTCGTACACCAAACTGGCGACCGCGCCGGCCACGAGGAGGGCGATGGGGTAATGAACGATGCCGGGATGAAGAGGGAGGTCGAGGGACATGGGTTGCTCCGGTAGGGAAATTGGATGTAGGGACGACGCATTCTCCGCACCGGCACATGCGACGAGGAATGTCTAATCTTATCGACTAACCGGCTCGACGAACGCGCGCACTGGGAAAGCGTCGCCCCTACCGTCGCCAGCGAATCAGCTTCAATTCACCTATGATCTCAAAGCGTAGCTTTTGGTACAACGCCAGCGCGGCGGTGTTGGCCTGAAACAGAACCAAGAAGGCCTGCTGGCTACGGTTGTGCAGATGACGGGTGAGTGCTGACACGATCTGGCTGGCGTGTCCTTGGCGACGGTGCGCGGGATGCGTGACAATCGAGCCGATTTCACTGAACCCGGACAGTTCGTTTTGCACCCCGCCCATGGCGATCAACTCACCGTCGCTGTCGATGCCGAAAAACGCACCGCGGGCAAACGTGTCGGGGCCGAAAACCATGGCGTCGGCAGCGCGGGCCAAGGCGATCATGGCCGGTAGGTCAGCGGCTTCCAACAGGCGGGCTGAGCCGGTATTTTGCTGACCGAGGTCAGGATTATGGAGCATCAGCCACTCGGGGCGCACGGACAGCACCTCGGTGACCGTCGTCAAGATGTGAGCGAGCCGCGCGGGAACCAGGGAATAAAACGGCTGGTCGGGGGGTAGCTGGGCGGCCGGGATCAACTCGTCGAGCAGGCGGGAGACGATGGCGGGATCACCGCTTTCGAGTGAGATGGCCGGGAAAGGCAGCGCCAGGTGGTGGGCCAAACAGTGTTCATCGCCCTCGAAAGCGAAGCGGCAATACGGTGCGCCCACCGTGACATTGTTGATCCAGGTGTAGTTCGCCAGCGCTGTGACCGGATCGTTTTTCAGTAACTGGCGCGCTCGGGCGACGACGCCAGGCGGCGGCGTGTTGGTGACAGTCAAGTGGTCGGGCTATTTCCTGTAATCGTAGAAGCCGCGGCCCGATTTGCGGCCGAGCAGACCGGCGGCGACCATCTGGCGCAGCAGCGGCGGCGCTTTGTAGCGGGGGTCGCCAAATTCTTCGTACAGGACGTCGGCCACGAACAGGGTGGTGTCGAGGCCCACGAAATCGGCCAGGGTCAGCGGTCCCATGGGGTGGTTGAGCCCCAGCTTGATGGCGGTGTCGATGTCTTCCCTGCTGGCCAGATCCGCCTCGTAAATTCTGACGGCGTCGATCAGGAAGGGGATGAGCAGGCGGTTGACAATGAATCCGGGGCTGTCCTTGGCGACGACCACCGTCTTGCCCATCTGCGCGCCGATGTCACGGGCGAGGGCCATGGTCTCGTCACTGGTGAGGATGCCCCGCACCAACTCCAGCAAAGGCATGACGGGCACGGGGTTGAAGAAGTGCATGCCCAGCACCTTGTCAGCCCGGCCCGTGACCGCGGCCAGGGCGGCGATGCTGATCGAGGAGGTGTTGCTGGCGATGACGACTTCTGGCCGCAGCGTTTCATCGAGGATGCGGAAGATGCTTTGTTTGAGATCGAGATTTTCGGTGATGGCCTCGATAGCAAGATCGGCCGGGGCGAAGTCAGAAAGCTCGGTCG
>DUEF01000083.1 GCA_011176555.1 Caldilineae bacterium | reverse complement strand
GCGGTGGTGGGCCCGGGCGGCGTCCACATGGAGGTGCAGATCCGCACGCACGAGATGCACGAAATGGCGGAGCAGGGCGTCGCTGCACACTGGCGTTATAAGGAGGCAGGTCGCAAATACGACACCCAATTCGCCAATAAGGTCGCCTGGCTGCGAGCGCTTGTCAACTACGAAGAAGAAACGGGCGATGCCGCGGAGATGGTGGAAAACCTGCGGGCCGATCTCTTCAGCGACCGCGTTTACGTCTTCACGCCAAAGGGCGATTTGTTCAGCTTGCCCAATGGCGCCACGCCTATCGATTTCGCTTACTACATCCACACCGAGGTGGGACATCGTTGTCGGGGCGCTCGCGTGAACGGAAAAATGGTGCGGCTGGACTATAAACTTCAAACCCGAGACCGCGTGGAGATCATCACGACCAAACGCGGCGGCCCCACCCGCGACTGGCTCAACCCCAACCTCGGGTATGTCAAGACCCCACGCGCTCGCTCCAAGATCAGAGCATGGTTCCGCAAACAGAATCGGGAGCAGAACATCCAGGCGGGGCGTCAGGCACTGGATCGATTACTCAAACAACTCAATCTGCGCTCCACCAGCTACGAGGAAGTGGCGAAGGCGCTCGATTACAAAAACCTGGATGATTTACTGGCGGCTATTGGTTATGGTGACGTCTCCACTGAGCGCATCGCCGGCAGGCTACTGGATCTGCAGCGCCAAGCCGAGGCGGAATTGAAGCTCGAACAGGAGATCCCGATATCTGAGATGCCCATTCCGCCCCGCGCCCGCCCCGGCGATGAGATAACCGTGCGGGGTGTCGAGGGCTTGCTCACGCGCATGGCCCATTGCTGCAATCCTTTGCCAGGCGAGCCCATTGTCGGTTACATCACGCGGGGTCGGGGCATCTCCATTCACCGGGCGGATTGCCCCAATGTCATCAACCGAAATGAACCGGAACGCCTGATTCACGTCGAATGGGGCATTGACACGCCCACTTATCCTGTTCCCATTATCGTCAAGGCCTGGAATCGTTCCGGCTTGCTACGTGACATCGCCAGCGTAGTGGCGGCGGACAAGATCAACATTAGCGGCTCGACTACGCAATCCAATCGCAAGAGTCCTTTTGTATCGATCACGATTACGCTGGACGTAGAGGATGCTGAGCAGCTCACACGCATGATGGAGAAAATCGGCCGGGTGCAGAACGTGTTCTCGGTGGAGCGGCTGCGGGTATAGTTTGCGTGTTGCGTATTGCGTGGTGACGATCAGGGGGAATAGACAACACACAACACGCAATACGTGTTTCTGACGAGACCACCCAATGGATCTCGAAAGCGACGCTACGACTTCATACGCGCGCCCTTCTCTTCGAAGGTGAATATCCAGCCCGCCAGATCGCCGATGCCGATGCTGTCTTTGACATCACCGGTGGCCGGGTCCACGAAGATGCGATAGAAGCGCGAGGAATACATGCCGGCGTCCTGTGCGAGTTCATGTTCGGTTTGCTTGCGGATTTGCGTCAGGCGCTGTTGCCAATGCGTCATGTTCTGTGGGCGCAGGTCCACCCAACCGGCTTCGGCGTTGTCCGCTTTCGAGTGCGGGCCCCGCAGGATGCGTTCGCCATCGGGCAGGAGGATGGGGATGCCGATGGAAATGATCTGAGCGCGTAGGTCGGCGTTGGCCTTGATCTCGGCGTAACAGGCCTGCGCCAGCACTTCCGGCGTCATGGCCATCACCCGGGCCACGCTGTCGCCGCTGATCTGTTGCAGCAAATAGGCCTCAAAAAGCAATTTGGATAGGCGGGGGGGGCCGAGCAATTCGAAAGCCACGCTTCGCGTGTTGTGCATCTTTTCCAGGTGTTTCATGCGGGACAATGCGCCTTCCCGCAGGATGCCGGCGCGGTAGGTGGGGCCCAGCACCGATTGGTCGAGGGCGCTGATCACGTCGAAGCCGGAGTTGCCGCCCATCATTTCCATGGCGACGTAGCGGGCGATCTCCTCGGGCGTGACGAATTCCATCTGGTTGACGGATGTGATGCTGGAGAATTCACCCAGAGCGAAGAGGCCGTTTTCGCCGGTGTCGATGTAGACGTTTTCCAGCACCTTGTCGGGGAGCGCCACGCCGAAGTCGCCGTCGGGGGTTTTGGCCACTTCCACGGGATAGGTTTGGTCGGGCGGGCAATCGTACATGGGGATGGGACGGCCGCGGCGTCGAATAGGGCCGTAGTCGATCTCCGCACAGCCAATGGCGGCCGTTGGTTTGATCTCTTTGATGACGGGGCGGTCGGGCGGGGTGCGGGCCAGGAGGAACAGCAACAGGCTGTGGGCGCCAGCGACGGCGGTCTTGGACAGAAGGACGGACGAGGGTTTTTCTTCGCCGTGGGTGTAGGGGATGTTGAGGCCCATGCCGCCAGTGCCGCTGGTCCCCACCTTGACATAGACCTTGAGGCCGGGCCAACCGTTGTCGGGATCGGCGGCCAGCACCGCGTGCAAGATCTGCATGTGGCGCACGACTTGGGGGATGTATAATTTGAGCAGATGTTGCTCCACCGCTTTCTGAGATGCAACGCCATTGCCATCTTTAGTCGCTTGCAGCAGATCATGGGCGCTGGTGTAGATGTCCTGGTAGGCGAAGGCTGTGGCGGTGTTGATGCAATCGACGATGGCGTCGGGGTGGTAGTCGTGCACAAAGCGGGCCAGGGTGGAGCTTTCAAGGATGTCCCGTTTGCGTTCGCCAGTCATCGAGCCCAGCAAATCATCCAGAACCTGGGGCCGCGCCTGGTCGTCTTCCAAAATCTCGGCCCAGGATATGTCCTTGTAGTCCCAGCGCACAAAGATATTTCCCCAGCAGGCGCTGATCTCGGTCCCGGGCGGCGCTTCGACCAGAAGTTGGTTGGCGGCTTGTTCCGCACTTTGTTGATCGATTGAAGCGATCACGAGGTGGGCGGGATGTTCGCGCAACAAACGGCGGCAAACAGCTTTGCCCACCATGCCAGCCCCACCAAGTATCAGAATTGTACGTCTTTGTACGTCCATAGCATCCTCCGTTGGATTATGAGATTTTTGTGTCAGCCGTCAGGGAGTTTTTTTTGTCTCGCTGGGGGCGTTTCATCGCGCCCTAATCATACCATCGACTGGTGGTTTCGGGCTATCCCGGTAAACGAGCAAACGGCAGTTGCACGGCCTATGGAGGCGGCCTTGCATATTTTGCGGAGTCGTTTCGTAGGGCGAAAAGTGGTTCGGGCATCCATCAATCCTGAGCGAAATCGATAACCATCACCGCCGCCAAAGCGTAGCTTCCCGCGCCCAGCAGCAGCACCGCGCTGAAGCCGAATTGCAGCGCCAGCAAGGCTGCCAGCACCGAGGCGATGACCGAGGTGCAGCCGTTGATCGCCCAAGCCCAAGTGGTGAGCCGGGGAGCGGCCGCAGACAGCCAGCGCAGGCCCCAGGGGAAGGGCATGCCCATGAGCAGGCCGAGAGGTGCGAGCAGCAGCAAAGCGAAAGGCAGACGCACGCTTAGGGGTGAACCGAGGGCGAGATCGAAGGACGGGCGGAGCAGGAATTGGTAGGCGATCAGAACCGCCAGCAAGGCCAGCAGCGCCGCGCGCCAGGGTAGCCGGGGCGCAAGCAGACTGCCCAGGCCCGACCAGAATAGGATGCCCGCCAGCACCGCAGCCAGCGCCAACGTGGGATGCCCCAAAAAGAGGATGAAGCGCTGGATCAAAGGGATTTCCACCAGCAGGAAACCCAGGCCCAGCGCCCCGAAGTAG
>DUEF01000082.1 GCA_011176555.1 Caldilineae bacterium | reverse complement strand
TGCCGCTTTCCGTCTATTTTTCCGGCCCCAAGATCAAATGGATCCTGGACAATGTGCCGGGCGTGCGCGCGGCGGCGGAACGGGGCGAGGCGATTTTCGGCAACATGGATACCTGGGTTATCTGGAATCTCACCGGCGGGACAAAGGGCGGCGCGCATGTGACCGATGTGAGCAATGCCAGCAGAACCATGCTCATGGACCTGCGCACCCTGGATTGGGATGACGACATCCTGGCCATTTTCGGCATCCCCCGCCAGATGTTGCCTGAGATCCGGCCATCTTCTGCCCCCGACCCTTATGGTCACGCGCTCGGCGGCGTCCCTGTCTGCGGCGATCTGGGCGATCAGCAGGCTGCAACCGTGGGCCAGACCTGTTTCGCGCCGGGCGAGGCCAAGAACACCTACGGAACCGGCTGCTTCATGCTGATGAACACGGGCGCGGAGATCGTGCCCAGCGCCAGCGGCCTGCTCACCACCCTGGCCTACCAATTCGCCGACCAACCGGCTGTTTACGCGCTGGAGGGCTCGATCCCCATCGCCGGCGCTCTGGTGCAATGGCTGCGCGACAACTTGGGCATCATCGACGCCTCGCCACAAGTGGAGGAGTTGGCTCGTAAGGTGGAGGACAACGGCGGCATCTACTTCGTCCCCGCTTTTTCCGGCCTGTTCGCGCCCTACTGGCAATCCGACGCCCGCGGCGTGATCGTGGGGCTCACACGCTTCATCGACAAGAATCACATCGCCCGCGCGGCCCTGGAGGCCACCGCCTACCAGACCCGCGAAGTGCTGGAGGCGATGGAAAAGGATTCGGGCGTGCAGTTGACGGCGCTGAAGGTGGATGGCGGCATGGTGCACAACGACCTGCTCATGCAGTTCCAGGCCGACATCCTGGACGTACCGGTCATTCGCCCGCAGATCGCGGAGACGACGGCCCTGGGCGCGGCCTACGCCGCCGGTTTAGCCGTAGGCTACTGGAACAACCTGGATGATCTGCGCCAGAACTGGCAGATCGACCGCACCTGGCATCCCCAAATGGACGAAACCACCCGCGAAAAGCTGTTTGCCGGCTGGCTCAAGGCCGTGCAGCGCAGCATGGGATGGATTGAAGCGTAAAGGCGTCCTGTTGCGTGTTCCGTGTTCCGTCAGGACTGGTTCCAACGCAATACGCACCACGCAAAACACACAATCTCACCACTCTCAAAAGGAATCCCCATGACCGACACAACCACCCACACCTGTTTGAACTGCGACCGGCCCGAATCGGTCGTTCCTCTGGTCGCTATCCGCTATGCTGGCAACGCAGGTTGGGTCTGCTCCCACTGCATGCCGGTGCTCATTCACAATCCTGAACGCATGGCGGGCAAGCTGGCCGGAGCCGATCAGATCCCGGCGGCAGCGCATCATCACGATCATTGAGTTGCGCCATGGACGCAGTCGACGCGTACCATTTCAACGAACAGGACCTGGACGCCTGGGCGGAAGCGTTGATCGATCAAGGTCGATTCGACGAAATCGCCCAGGCGTTACAAGGTTTGGAGGCCGCACAGATCGGGGAGCGTCCGTCGCTGCTGCGTTTGCAGGCGCACGCGGCCTATCAGCAAGGTGACTTCGAGCAGGCGTTTCCACTGATCCAGGAGGCGCAGCAACTCGCCGTCCACCAGGACGCATGGCGGCCAGCGGTCTATTGTGCGCTGGACGAGGCGCGTTGGTGGCAAACTCGCGAGCAATACGAGGCGGCGCATCTTGCTTTGGAGGCGGCGCGGCGTCTCGCGGAGAGAATGCCGGTCGGGAACATCGAATTACAGGCGGATCTATTGTTGGCTGTTAGTCGGCTCATGCCCGATTTCAGCCAGAATCGAGAAGCTGTGGTTTTATGTGATCGAGCCCTGCATCTTTATGAACGAATCGGACATCTGGCGGGGCAGGTGCAGTCGTTGTGGCTCCTTAGCGTGATCAACACCTACATGGCGCATCTGACCGAAGCGCGGGCGCAGATCGAGCGGGCGCTTTTGCTGCATCAGATGGCGGGGCTGGCTCCTGTGCTGCGGCTTTATCTGCTGAATGTCAGCGCCCATGTGCATCTATACGCGGGGCAAGCGCAGGCGGGGCTGCAGGTGGTGCGAAGGGACGCGGCAGGCCTTTTGCAGGAGTTCCCCCACAGCAAACCGGCGCTCTATCTGGTGATGGCGGAGGGGGCGCTGCTGCGACAACAGAGGCGTTTCACAGAGACGTTGGCGGTGTATGACCGGGCTGAGAAGATCGTGGATGCCTTGGAGGATGAGGGCTATCGGCCCTGGTTGGCGTTCCACCGGGGCTGGACGCATGTGTTGATGGGCGAATCGCCTGCGCGAGTGCGGGCCACGCTGATGCAAGCGGGCGTATTACAAAATGAAGTGATGGTGCGGGCGTTGAATATGTACCTGGCGGCGCTGGATGTGCTGGAGGAGCGATTTGTCGATGCCGAAGCGCTACTGGAAAAAATCAGCGTTGATTTCGACCAATCGGCCCATTTTCTGGAGTTGTTTGCTGTGCGCGTTTATCAAGCCCGTGTTTATGAGCAGCAAGGCCGGGTTGGGCGGTTGCGGGAGGCGATGGAGAGGAGTCTGGGTTGGGCCGAAGAGGCGGGCGTGGATTATTTCCCGCATTACTGGCATCCGCAGGTCGTCGCGGGCGTCTGCATGGCGGCTTTACGACTGGGCGTGCATTCGCGCCAGGCCGAGTTGATGATCATCCGTCGCCTGGGCGATGTGGCCGCGCCGGGATTGGTCGGTTTGCTGGCCGATGAGTCGTTGACGGTGAGGCAGCGGGCGCGGTCGGTGTTGGCGGCGTTGGGCGATGACGCTTTCCAAAGTATCCTGGACGGTGCGCCCGGGCCGCGTCTGAACGCCATCCTTCTGGCCCATGTGCGCCAGGGGCGG
>DUEF01000081.1 GCA_011176555.1 Caldilineae bacterium | reverse complement strand
TTCCAGCAGGGTCTGGTTGAAGGCGTCGCCGGCCTTGTGGCGGAAGCAAACAAGATTGAGCGGAGCCGGAGCCATTAGCTCGAAGCGGGCGTCCTCTTCCACCCAACCGGCGAATTGCTGCGCCAGTTCGACGTGGCGGCGGATGTGGTGTTGCAGGCCCTCAACGCCGGAATGCCGGGATCAAACCGGCTGCCCGGTCTTCGGCGATTGTCCGGGCCAGAGCGTCGGGACGCAGGGCGAAAGTCTCATGACTTCGATTGGACGCAGATTCCCGCGGCCCAGGTCTGCGATCATCGCCGCTTTCTCCACCGAGGAATGCGCCTGAGAGGAGGTGTAGGCGACCAGGTTGCTTCGCAAACCCCGTTCTCTGGTGGCGAATCCGGTGGCGCGTTCGCGAGCGGCCAGCAACGCCGTCAAGGTGGCGCTGGAGGCTAAGTCCTGGATCACGCCCTGACCGAATGTTCCCAGCAGGATCCCGACCTGGCGTCTCTGCGCGATGATCCCGCGTATCAGGCTTTGTATAGCACCGATTAGGGGCTTAGTGCGCCCACATCGATAGAACTTCGTCGTGCTCTCAACGCAATGGCGCAAAGGTTCTTGGCTCTTCAGGATCTCAAGGGGGTTTCACCGTGATCTCCGGGAGGTGGCCGAAAACTATCTGTTTGGGCGAAAGTATCATGGCGACCTCGCGGAGGTCTTGGTTACCTGATTATTTATTGAAGGTTCATAATCCGGCCTCTGGGGGCCGGAGGTCGGTCTGCACCGACCTGACGAATCGCCTCATGCCAGTACAATACGGCGGGGACAGTTCGTCTGTTTGTAGTAAGCGCTTTAGCGTCGTCCGTCGTTTCCGGGCAAAAATGCACTGAAACGCACATTCCAAACCGGAAGTATCCCGTCCCCGGAGGATCTCATGACACAAAAACTCTTTTCCCTGACCCTTGTCTTCTTTTTTCTGGCTGTTGTCATCACCGCGGCCCACGCGGATGGCCCGCTGATCGCCACTGGCGTCACCTACGAGGTCGGCCCCGGCAAGCCCTACGCCAACGTCGGCGATGTGCCCTGGGAGAGCCTGGGGCCGGGCGACACCGTGCTGATCTACTGGCGGGAACAGCCGTACAAGGAGAAGTGGGTCATCGCCGTGGAAGCGACCGAGCAGGAGCCGCTGGTGGTCAGTGGCGTGCCCGGCCCCAACGGCGAATTGCCGGTCATCGATGGCAACGCCGCCACCACCCGCACCCAGCTCGATTACTGGAACGAAAGCCGGGGCGTGCTCAAAATCGGCGCGTCCAGCATCCCCAACGTCGATGCGGCCACCTGGATCGTGGTCGAGAACCTGGACATCCGCAGCGGACGCCCGCCGTACCAATTCACGGATGATGGCGGCGCCACCCAGAGCTACGCCAGCAACGCCGCCTCGTTCTACGTGGAAAACGGCCAGCACATCATCCTCAAGAACTGCATCATCCGCGATTCGGGCAACGGCATCTTCGTCTCGCCCGAATCGCGGGACATCACTATCGACGGCAACTGGATCTACGACAACGGCATCGAGGGCAGCTATTACCAGCACAATACCTACACCGAGGCCATTGGCATGGTCTACCAGTTCAATCATTTCGGGCCGCTGCGCGGCGACAGCGGCGGCAACAACCTCAAGGATCGCTCGGCGGGGCTGGTGGTGCGCTACAACTGGATCGAGGGCGGCAACCGCCAACTCGATCTGGTGGATGCGGAAGACAGCAGCGAGATCGTCAATGATCCCAGCTACCGCCAGACTTTCGTCTACGGCAACATTCTCGTCGAGCCCGACGGGGCCGGAAACAGCCAGATCCTGCATTACGGCGGCGATAGCGGAACCACCGACGATTACCGCAAAGGCACGCTCTACTTCTACAACAACACCATTGTCTCCACTCGCTCCGGCAACACCACCCTGATGCGTCTCTCCACCAATGACGAAACCGCGGACGCCCGCAACAACATCCTCTACGTCACCGCCTCGGGCGACCGCCTGGCCATGCTGGATTCCTCGGGCGTGCTCCACCTGCGCAACAACTGGACCAAACCGGGCTGGGTGGACAGCCATTCGGGTCTGACCGGGACCATCAGCGACGATGGCGGCAACATCACAGGCAGCGCTCCCGGCTTCGTGGATGAGGCGAACCAGGATTATCACCTTGCCAGCGATTCCCAGTGCATCGACGCCGGGGCCGGGCTCCACGCCGACGCCCTGCCCGACTACGATCTGGACAGCCAGTATGTCAAGCATCAGGCGCAGGAGCCGCGGTCGGATGACGGCGTGAACGATATCGGCGCTTTCGAGTACGGCGCGCCCATGTATCTCCCCTTGATCAAAATCGCCGCCACCAACGCCGCGGATGTGCGCCTGAGTTGGTCCAGTTACCTGTGGTACAACGAGTTCTGGGTGTGGCGCAGCACCACACCTTATTTCGCACCCGGCGGCACGGCCTACGATACGGTCAGCGTCTCCCCCTGGCAATCCGACGATGCGGGCGCTCGCGGCAATCCCGCCGTCAATTATTTCTATCTGGCGACCGATGAGCTGTCCGGCGGCGCTTTATCAACCTCCAATGAAGTCGGGGAATTCGATTTCGCCCTGACGCCGGGAGGTTAAGCGAGCATTTGGAACGACCTCCGGGAGGTGGCCGCCAGGATCCCGGCAAATGAAGTGGTGTTGGCCACCTCCCGGAGGTCCCAATCATCCCAAAAGACCCCCGACGTTGTGATGACGCCAGGGGTCTTGTCTATTCGGAGAATGTTTACCGGCGTCAGGGCGTGCCGGCCGTCAGGGTGAAGTCGAACTCGCCCACGTGCGCCACAGCCGAGGAGGCGACACCACAGCCCGCCAGGCCGCGGATGGCGTAAAACCGGTTCGTCCCGGCATCGCCCACGTCACCGTAGAAGGTGTAGGCTTCATCGAGGGTGTTCCGCGGCGTACGATTGCCCGGCACGAGCGGGTCGAAATAGGGGTCTTGCGAACGCCACAGCTCCGTGCTGTAATTCTCCGCCGGTTGCGTCCAGGAGATGACCGCATCCAGGCCACTGATGGCGGTGGCGGGCGCGGGCGCGACGGCCGGATTGCAGGTGGCATATAGTTCATACGCCCCCACATCGCAACTGCTCCCGCCCTCGCCAAAACCTCCGGCCCGGGTGTAGCCCCGCTGATCGAGCTTCACGCCCGCCGTACAGCCGTTCACGCCGTCCGGGATCTGATTATGCAGATCGCCGCCCTGGATAATGGCATGGGTGAGGGTGCGGCCGCCGTTGTTCTGCAACGTCAGATCGATGTTGCTCGCAGCGCCCGAGATGGATGCATCATTGGCGGCGGTGAACAGGGCTGCACAGCCGCTGTTGGCGCTGGCC
>DUEF01000080.1 GCA_011176555.1 Caldilineae bacterium | reverse complement strand
GACCAAGACTGGCAATGTCTTCACCACCCGTACTATCATCCTGGCGACTGGCGCTGACCCCGTGCGTTTACAAGTCCCGGACGAACCGCTGATACTGGGTCGAGGTTTGAGCTACTCGGCGGTCAGCCATGCCATGTTGTTCTGGGAACGGGAAACAGCCGTGGTGGGAAGCGGCGATCTGGCTTTGCGCGCCGCCGCGGAACTGGCGACCATCGCCAATCGAGTCCTACTCATCGCGCCAGAAAGCGTTCCCGACGCCCCGCTCAAACGCAAACTCAGCAGATTGGACAACGTCACCATCCTCGAAAAACACACCGTCACCAAAATCCACGCCGCCGATTATGTTCATGCCATCACGGTGCGCAGCCCGGATGGCTTCGAGCAGGAGATCCCGGTGACCGGCGTTTTCGCGGAGTTAGGGCTGATTCCTTGCTCTGATCTGGTGAAAGATCTGGTCGATTTGAACGATAAAGGCTATATCGTGGTGGATGACCGTTGCCGCACTTCCAGGCCGGGCATCTTCGCCGCTGGCGATGTCACCGATAGTTTCAACGAGCAGGTGCTCATCGCCACTGGCGAGGGCGCCAAAGCAGCGCTGGCCGCGTACGATTACTTGCTGGAGCTCGATCAATAACCGGGAAATGTGCGTTGTATACGCTCGTTTTTCGGATGCACTTAGAAAAAATATCGGCGCTCCCGACTTGCGCGATCTCGTCGGGGCGTCGATACTTGTCTGGAATTCCAATCAAAACAGACAAGAGGAAACGTCATGCGTCACGACGCCCCCGATATTTGCATTCTTCTTCTCCAGGCTCGAAATCTCGATGATCCCGCCAAAGCGGAAGAGCGAGCCTCGTTTGCCCAAAAGGCGGGTATCCCCCTGTCCTGCTTCATCCCCCACGACCTTTTGAACGGCCCGCCCACGCTCGACCAGGTTCGGCAATACGACGCGCTTATGATCGGCGGCAGCGGCGACTACAACGTCTCCGACCGCAGCCTGCCGTACATCGAAAAGACGTTTGCTCTGTTGCGAGATGTGGTCGCGGCGGGCCATCCCACCTTCGCCTCCTGTTTCGGCTTCCAGATGCTGGTGGAGGCGCTGGGTGGCGAGATCGTGCGGGACCCGGACAGCATGGAGGTGGGAACCTATGCCGTGACACTGACCCCTGCCGGCCGAGATGACGAACTGTTCAGCTACTTCCCCCATGTCTTTCCCGCCCAGTTTGGCCACAAAGAACGGGTGGAACGGTTGCCCGACAACGTCGTGAACCTGGCGTCCACCGAACTTTGCGCTTATCAGGCGATACGCGTGCCAGGCAAGCCCATCTGGGCCGTGCAATTCCACCCAGAATTATCGGGAGACGAGAATCGCCAGCGTTTCGAGCGCTATCGAGAGATGTACGTAGGCATGGTGGGCAAAGCGGAATATGAGCGTATCTTGGCGCGCTTTACCGATAGCCCGGAAGCGGAGGAGCTCATACCGAGGTTCGTAAACATGATAGCCGGTTGAGCCAAACAAAAAGGTCGGGTGCAGCACCACTGGCGTTTCGTCATCGATCGGGGATGATTTGCCAGGTCTAATGGTCGTCATCTACAATGCAACCACTTCCCACCAGAAAAATCCCTTGCCGTCAAGCATTCACCACATCTCGGAGGCGCACATGGCTACAGAATTGATCATCGCTACATTTGCAGGCAATGAAACCGCAGCGAATGAATACATGAAACTTTATTCGAGGTGGCCGGATTGGCGAGTAGGCGCGGAGGTCTACACGGCGGCGGCGGCCTCCAAAGATAGTGAAGGCCACATCACCGTGCATCATGTCGAAGGATTGAAGCACGGCGCGCTGTATGGCAGCGTTGTCGGTGCGACCCTGGGATTTGCGCTGGGCCCGGCCGGCGTTGTGGCCGGTGGCGCGGTAGGAGCGGGCGTCGGCAAACTGGTGACGAGCGTCAACCCAAAGAAGTATGGCGTCTCCAAAGAAATGCGCCAGGAGATGAAGGAGAGCATCCAGCCCGGTGATTCAGTCCTCGTCATCGCCGCCAACCCCGAAAGCTGTGACCGCCTGGTGCGAGAACTCGAATCCGTACACGCCAAAGTCTCGCGCGAGACGTTGGATGTGGAAGACCAGTAGCTTGGTAGACCGGTAAACCAGGTAGACCAGAGCGCAAATCCCCCGGTTTACTGGTTTACCGGTTTACTGATTTACCAATTTTTCACCGATTCCGCCCGTATTTTTCGTGGCTCGACACCCAGTCGGATGAGGAAATGGCCGCGGCCAGAGAAATTTCCCCCGCCAGTACGGTTCCCGCCACGATTTCTGCGAACTTGTTCACTTTGCCCTTGCCCACGCATCCCAGCAGGCGCAGGGATTCTTGTTGGGTCGCCAGGCCAGTGCCGCCGCCATAAGTGGCGACGATCAGAGAAGGGATGGTGATCGAGAAATAGAGGTCTTTCTCCGGCGTCAGTTCGGTGTAAATGATCCCGGCTGACGACTCTGAGACATTGGCGACATCCTGCCCCGTGGCGATGAAGATGGCGGTGATGCCATTGGCCGAGTGCAGGCCGTTGTTGTTCGCCCCGGACAAAATCACGCCGATGTTGGAGATGCCGTAGTGGTGAAACAGGCTCTCCGGCTCCACGCGCATGTTCTGGATGAGCACGTCGCGCTTGATCACCGCTTCGGCCGTCACGCGTTTGCCCCGCGTGTGCATGATGTTGACCTGTGAGGCCTTCTTGTCGGTGGCCAGGTTGGATTCCAGGAAAAAGTGTTTGATGCCCGGATAATTGTCGATAATCCAGCTACTGGCGGCGAATGTCGCCCGCCCGACCATGTTTTGCCCGGCCGCGTCGCCAGTGCTGAAGTTGAAACGCAAATAGGCGAATTTGCTGGCCAGGTAGGGGTCGATGTATTGCAGCTTGGCGACGCTTGAGGTCGCTTCGGCTTCTTCACGGATGCGATCACAGTTGTCTTGCACCCATTTGACGAAGTCCCGCGCTTCGCGCGCACTGCCGAAAACGAACACGGGCGCGCGCTGCATGGAATCACCCACCACGCTGACCGTGACGCCGCCGGACAGGTTGACGATTTTCATGCCGCGGTTGTACGAAGCGACCAGCGTCCCCTCGGTGGTCGCCATAGGGACGACGAAATCACCTTTGGCGTGTTCGCCATGAATGGTGATGGGCCCAGCGAAACCGAGCGGAATCTGCGCCACGCCTGCAAAATTCTCGATATTCCCCTGCAAGATGTGTGCATCGAATGAGTAGTGCGGGATGTGCTCCAGTTTCTCCCCCGTGAAATCCTCGACGAATTTCTGACGCGCTTTGATGGCGTCCACGCCGTAATCGTCAGTGCGGCTGCGAGGAATGACGATGCGCTTTTCCCTTTTTTCGGCGATGGCGTCATCCACCTTCAGCTTGAGCTTGCCAAAGGGCTTGGCCTCGAAATGGACTTCGATTTTGTGTTTGCCCAGGGGCAGCGGCTCGATAGCGCAAACAAAATCGACGATGCGTCGCAAGGGAAAATCCAACGGCTGCTTGGCCAGGGCCGCGGGTGTGAGCGTTTCACCGTCACCCAAATCCAGCGTAATCGCTTCCAACGGGATCTGCTTACCGTCGATGGTGACGCGCTGAAGTCCTACGACAGTGGCGTCGCTCAGGCGATTTTTGATCGAGAAGCGCACACCGACGTCCGTATTTTCAAGGCTTCCGAACGTGTAGAGTTGTTTGAGAAGCAAACTGGGGATGCCAAGTGCCATGATGGGGTTCTCCTGGTGGGTTTGCGATGTTTTATCAGTTATGATTGAAGATTGTCCTCTATATCACTTCGTTCCGAATTGTTCTCCGTAGAATACTCTGCCATAGGTTCGCGAAGCAGCGACGGCGATAACCTTTCCTGGACCAAGGGAGATAAAGTTCCGGGCAATATCACCCCCTCATAAATCAGTTCGGGTCCGAACATCCCTATAATCCGCTCCTGAAAATTAAGAAATTCCATGCCTACGATTCGTCGCGTTTTGGCATCAAAGCGCACAAACACCTCATCGCCTACTTCTTCGGCAACTGCCTCTTTCGCTTTATCCGTAAACAAAAGATAAAGAACATCTTGTTCTGCATCATATTTTGCGGTCAGTGGGTCAATAGTCCTGGTTTCTTCCATAGTATGATCCCTCGGGAATATACTTTTCTGGTGAGATACACCGTGCTCACATACCCTCGCAGACAACGAGGTTCATGCACGTATTTCACAACAACGACGATGTGCAATCCCTGGTAACGCTTTCTACCAACGCCAAAACGATAGAAGAGTCAGCTATCTCGCCGCCGCGTGCTTTGGAAAACGATATCGGGTTGTGAAATCGACAGCCGCACATCTTCGAGATATTGGGCGACTTCAGGATGTCCAGTAGGCGCTGGTGAAAGTAGTTTTTCTTCCCACACCTCACGGGCAAGCACGACGCTCGTTCCCGCATAATCTTTTTCGTCGAAGAGGAAATCGGTCATTGTAATAGCGTCATTAGCCGAATAAGATTACGAACAGGTGCTTTTCTCGAAGATTGAACGCTACCAAAAGCATAGTCGATTTTCGCTACAAACGCAATCTGAATTCTACTACCCCTCCCGCAACTGCGCCCCGATCTCGCGGCTCAGCCGGCCGACGATCTTGCGGCGGAATTTGGCCGTGTCCTTGTCGGACAGGGTCTTGGTGGGAGATTGGAAGGTGAGGGAGTAGGCGAGGGATTTCTTGCCGATGGGGATGGATTTCCCGCGGTAGAGGTCGAACAAGCGCACATCGATCAGCATGGGACCGCCCGTCTGGCGGATGAGCGCCTCCACGCGGCCGGCGGGGATGTCTTCATCGACGATCAGGGCGATGTCTTCCTTGACCGGCGGGAAGTCGCTGAAGGGCCGCAGATGCGTTTTCTGCCGGAAGTAGGGCAGGAGGGCGTCAGTATCCAGGTCGGCGACCACCACCGGGCGGTCGGGCAAGTCATAGGCCTGGCGCACGCGGGGATGCAGTTCGCCGAATACGCCAATGGCTTCGCCATCGACCAACACGCGGGCGCAGCGAGGGCCGCAGTAGGGCATATCAGCCGGTTCGTAGGTGGCGGGCCCCGCGTTCAGGCGTTCCAACATCACTTCGATCACGCCTTTCAGGTCGAAGAAGTCCATCGGCTCGGGGTCGCCGCCCAGCCAGCCGCCGGGGTCACGCGGCCCTGTCATGGCGATGCTGAGGCGACGTTGCTCGGCCGGGAGTTCGCCGTCGCCCTCCTCGGGAATGTAGATCAGGCCCAACTCGAAGGTGGCCAGGCGATCCTGATAACGAAGATTGCGGCGCAGATTCTCCAGAGCGCTGACGATCAGGCTGCGGCGCATCACCACCCGCTCGGAGGAAAGCGGATTGGCCAGGGTGATGAACTGATCGGCGGTCGGGGCCAGTTCCGGCTGGTCGGGATAGAGCTTGGCGTGGTTGGCGACAGTGGTCAGGGTGTAGTTGATGGTCTCTTGCAGCCCGGCGCCGGTGAGGATGTCGCGCAGATGCTCCTCCAGCTCCAGCTGCCAGTTGTGGCGTTGCGGCGGCAGTTCATCCGACAGCATGGTGATGGGGATGTTGTCGTAGCCGTAGATGCGGGCGATCTCCTCCAGCACGTCGGCGGTGATGTTCACATCCAGGCGATACCAGGGCGCGGTGGCCCAAATGGTCTCTCCCTCGACCCGGGTCTCGAACTCCAACCGTTGTAGGATGGCAACGATCTCATCCTGACTGAGTGCTATGCCCAACCAGCGTTCGACATCCCGGGCAGTGACGGGAACCTCGACCATCGTCTGGGGACGCGGGTAGTCCTCGACGATGCCGGAAGCGATGTCGCCGCCGCCCAGGTCGGCCATGAGTTGGGCGCCGCGGATGTTGCCGATGGGATCCAATTCGGAGGGCACGCCCCGGCTGAAGCGGTAGGCGGCCTCGGAGGGCAGTTTGAACTTGCGGGAGGTCTGGCGGATGTTGATGAAGTTGAAGGAGGCGGATTCCAGCAACACGGTGGTGGTCGTGTCGGAGATCTCGGTCTCCAGGCCGCCCATGACGCCGCCGATGCCGACCGGCCCCACTTCGTCGCAGATCATGAGCACGTCGTGATCCAGCGTGCGCTCGACGTTGTCCAGGGTGGTGAATCGTTCGCCCTCCTCGGCCCGACGCACGATGATCTTGACCTTGTCTTTGCCGATGCTCCGGGCGCGTTCTCGCAGGCGGTCGTAGTCGAAGGCGTGTAGGGGTTTGCCCCACTCGAACATCACGTAATTGGTGATGTCCACCAGATTGCTGATGGGGCGCTGGCCGAGCAACTTCAGGCGGTGCTGCATCCAGAAAGGCGAGGGTTTGACCTGCACGTCACGGATGATCGTGGCTGTGAAGCGGTAACAGAGGTCATCGTCGACGATTTCGATATCGCAATAGTCACTGGCAGGCGGAGCCTGAGTTTGCCAGGTGGGCAGGGGCGCGTGCAGCGCCGCGCCGGTGATGGCGGCCACCTCGCGGGCGACGCCGATGATCGAGGCGATGCGGATCATGTTGGGCGTGATGTCGATGTCGAACACCACGTCGCCCAGGTAATCGGCCAGGGGCGCGCCCACCGGTGCGTCGTCGGGCAGGATGATGATGCCCTCGTGCTCTTCGGAAATGCCCAATTCCTTCTCCGAACAGGCCATGCCCTCGGAGCGAATGCCCCGGATCTTGCCCGATTTGAGCCGCATGGTCTTGAAATGATCGGCGTAGGGGTCGATCAGGACGGATCCGAGGGTGGCGAACGCGACTTTCTGGCCGCTATCGCCCGGTTTGAGGTTGGGCGCGCCGGTGATGATCGTCATCGGTTCGCCCGCGCCGTAATCGACCGTGGCCAGGATCAGGCGGTCGGCGTTGGGATGTTTGCGGGAT
Organism: Caldilineae bacterium; assembly: GCA_011176555.1. Classification (GTDB taxonomy): domain Bacteria; phylum Chloroflexota; class Anaerolineae; order J102; family J102; genus DUEF01. Next base: position 2,692 of record DUEF01000080.1, on the reverse strand, counting down.
TCGACGATCTGGCCGACGAAGATCTTGTCTCGTTCCCAGACGATGTGGCCGTTACCGGTGATCACTTCGTCCGCTTTCATTTGTTTGCGGCGACGCACCGATTCGGGCGGTCGCACGCCGATGTATTCCACGTTGGCGACTTCGAGCCCGGCCAGCGTCAATTTCTCTTCCAGTTCATCGACGGGCAGGGTGATGTCAACGTAATCTTTGAGCCAGGATAGGGGTGCTCTCATGGTGGTGTCTCGCGGGGTTTTTCAGGGTTTAGGATATCGTGTTGCGTATTGCGTGGCGTCAATCAAACGGAACACGTAACACGCAATACGGGACTAGGCAAACTGCGGCAGGAAGCGGGCGTCGTTGGCGTAGAAATAGCGGATGTCATCGACGTTGTGCAGGAGCATGGCGATGCGTTCGGGGCCCATGCCAAAGGCGTAGCCCGAGTAGATGTCCGGGTCATAGCCGCCGTTGCGCAGCACATTGGGATGCACCATGCCGCAGCCCAAAATCTCCAACCAACCGGTGTATTTACACAATCGACAGCCTTTGCCGCCACAACTGATGCAGTCGATGTCCACTTCGGCGCTGGGCTCGGTGAAGGGGAAGTGCGAGCAGCGGAAGCGTAGCTTGCGGCCCTCGCCAAAGAGTTGGTTGGCGAACGCCACCAGGGTTCCCTTGAGGTCGGCGAAGGTGATGTGGCGGCCCACGGCCAGGCCTTCGACCTGGTAGAACATCATCTCTGAGCGGGCGGTGACCTGTTCGTAGCGGTAGCATTTGCCAGGCAGGATCACGCGGATCGGTTCGGGGTGGTAGTCGCGCATGGCCCGGATCTGGCCGGGGCTGGTGTGGGTGCGCAGGAGGATGTCGGGGACGGTGGTGTGGAAGGTGTCCTGCATCTCCCGCGCCGGGTGTCCTTTGGGGAAATTGAGCAGTTGAAAGTTGACTTCGTCGGTCTCGACATCGCGGGCGGTGTAGATCTGGAAGCCCATGTTGCTGAAGACGCGGTAGATGTCTCGCAGGGTGCGGCTGATGGGGTGGATGTGGCCGAGCTGCGGTCTGCGCCCGGGCAGGGTCACATCGACGCCCTCCGCCGCAAGTTCCGCCTGCAACTGAGCTTCTTTCAGCGCCTGCTGGCGTTCCTCGAATGCTTCCTGCACCATTTGCCGAAATTGGTTCAGAGCTTTGCCGCGCGCGGCTCTGTCCTCGACCAGCATCGAGCCGAGGCCGCGGAAAAGGTTGTTCATCAAGCCCTTGCGGCCCAGGTATTTGATGCGCCACTGTTCGAGCGCCTCGGGATCGCGAGCCGCGATCAGTTCCAGTTTGATTTGTTCTTGGAGTTGGTTGAGGTCATCCATTGCGTGCGTCCTCAGGTGTGGGGTTGGTTGTCATTGCGAGGCCAGAGGCCGAAGCAATCCCCGGATCATGTAGTTTGGAGATTGCTTCGGGGCTGCGCCCACTCGCAATGACATCAAATAAGAAAAACGCCTCGTCCGCACAGGGACGAAGCGTGTGATAACGTTCCGCGGTGCCACCCTGGTTCCCCGCGTAGCGGGGCTCTCTGCGCCGTCGGCGGCATGGGCGGCGGTTTCCACCTCGCCTCTCGGCGGCGGTTTCCACCTCGCCCCGGATTGAAATCCAGGGCTGCTAGGCGAAGTCGGCTCGAAGCCGACTGGGACTCATGCTACGAACGGCTGTCCGGGTAACGACGGACGGTCGGGTTCGACTAGTAGGCTGGCGGTCGCGTTATCGCGGCGCATCTGGGGATGCGCACTCCGCTGGCCATTCACCGAACCAGCTCGGGAGGGAACTTCGATGGGCTTCCACACGGCAGGGCTTGCAGCCTTTGGCCCTTACCTCTCTGGGGACATCCACCCACCTACTTTCCTCCGTCATCGCTTTTGGTAGGGTTATGCAATTGGTGGGGTTATTATGGTGGGTGGAGCAGGGATTGTCAAGTCGCCTTTTAGCGATCAAGGCGAATTTACATATGCCCCAGCGCTTCTTCATCCAGGCGGGTGAAAAAATCGAGCATGAAGGCGTGCCGCTGCGCGGCAATGCGTCGGGCGGAGGCGGTGTGCATGCCCTCGGCCAGGCCTTCCAACTTGCAGAGCAATTCGTGGCTCGGGCTGTAGTCACTACTCACGCCCCGACGCATTCGATACGCCCGTCTATCTGGCCCCACCTCCGCGCGTATCTCGGCCAGTGGCGCTGTCCACAAGCGGTTGTTGTGATGCCCGGCATAAGCGAACACGCGGGCCACGCCGATGGCGCCGATGGCGTCCAGCTTGTCGGCGTCGCACAGGCACTTGGCCTCGATGGTCTGGGGATGGGGGGGCGTGCTGAAGCGGTGGGACTCGATACAGTGCACGACCGCAGCGACAAAGGCCGGGTCTTCATCGGCCAGGATGCTTTGCGCCCGCCGCGCGCCGGCCAGATGATGGTCGGGCTCAAGCCGGGCGATGTCGTGCAGCAGGCTGGCCGTGCGCACCACCCGCAGGTCGGCCCCCTCCTCCTCGGCGATGTGCTCCGCCAGCCGCGTCACCCGCAGGATGTGGTCGAAAGCGTGCACCGAGTCGTTGTCGTCGTAAAGCGTGCGAGCGTAGGCGATGGTGATGTCGGGCATGGAAAATTCGCTATTGGGTATTGGGATATTGGGTATTGGGCATCGACTTCATGCAAGCGGAGCACTCAATAT
>DUEF01000008.1 GCA_011176555.1 Caldilineae bacterium | reverse complement strand
GGCCAAGAATCAGAATCTACCACTCAATCCGGCGGATATTTCTGGTGCGTGCGGGCGGCTTATGTGTAGTTTGGCGTATGAAGACGACATGTATAAAAAAGCCCGACGATTTTTACCGAAAGAGGGGCAAACGGTGGAAACCCCAGAGGGGCTTGGTAGAGTTAAGCACCTGAACGTCCTGATGGAGCAAGTTGTGGTGTATTTGGAATCTGGCTCTAGGGTGGAGCTTGCTGCTACAGAACTCCATAGCCCTGGGTTCCCCGATCGTCGATTCGGGCGCAGAGAACAAGATTAGCGGTTGCAGTAGAAATCCAGAACGCTTTTATTTCCGTACTGCGGGAAAGGTCGCTTCGCTGCAAAGATCGCAGAGGATACAAGGGGAGCCGTGAGATTTCGCAGAGAAGATGCTCTCAACCCGCACTGCATTGCTGTTTGTTCGATCTTTAGTTGTTCGCCCCGACTTTTTTGAGGGGCTTTCTGTGTTCGGTCAGGTGTAGCGTGGCAGAGGTGACTGGATGGCCCACAGTTAACGCGGGAAACGAAAATCGTAAATTCCGTTGATGATTCGCCAGTCGTTGCCACACCCTTGGCACTGAAGGGAAGCGCTATTTTCTTGTAACTCGACACCCCCGCAAGCGGGGCAACGAAAGAATCCAGATGACTTGGTGCGCGGTTTCTTTTTTATGCAGCGAACCACAATGCTCGGGCTTAACTTTAGTCGCGCTCCCAATGGCCCCAGTGTCATATCCAGACGAGCTAAGGTCTTGGGCGAAACTTTATGCTTAATTGCAGCCAAACGAAAATGAGAGATTGCCCACTCCCGTTGAATTGAAAGGCCAGATTGCTGCAACCGGTCACTCATCCAGTCCGGGTGAAAATCAAAGTTTAGGTTCGCAAATTCATAGGGGTGACGATCGAACGGGCTCCACGATTGACGCCTTAGTCCGTAGCGGATAATCGACTTGAGATTACGTTTGTTTGCATACTCCAGAATGGCCACCCCTTGTCCTTGCAAGACGCGTTCTAATTCTTCCAGGGCAAGAGACGGCTGCTTTAGGTGATGCATAACGCGCACCATCACAATAGCATCAATCAATTCGTCGACAAAGGGTAAATGATATAAATTGGCAGCTACAAAAGTAAACCGATTATCCTTGCCCCATTGCTGTTTTGCCTCCTCAAGCAACGACAAGGAGTAGTCAACCAGCACTACCTTGGAGTAACCTCCATACAGTTCTGCAAGTCGACCAAAGCCTGCTCCCGCCTCCATGAGAATTTCACCAGAATTTGGTAAGATCCGACTGATTAGCATTTGTTCAACAGCGTCTTCGTATTCTCTTCCTTGGCCTTCCCAAAAATCAGTGCGATACTGGCTCCCTTCATAGTCGATAATTGGTGGTTGATTTTGTTTTTGGTTCAAAGGGGCCTCGTTGTTGATGATTGATTTTTGTGTGCGTTAAGCCTCGACTCTGTTTCACGTGAAACATTGGGCCGGCATGTTTGTTGGGGTTTTAGCCCGATGGTGAGGGGTGTTGAGGGGGGCAAAATTATACCAAAAGGGTGTGTGTCTGACAATCATTACGGATGTGAGATGCGAGTCTGTGAGGTCGATGGTTGGGGGAGGAGTTTGCTTCAGTTTGACCCTTGTTTGTATTCGTTCGACTCGAAACGCTGATTGTTACAGTTTGAGGCCGATTGATAGCTGTGGTTTCGTGTTTCGCACTCCAAAAAGGAAGATTCCATACGGTTTTTTTGTGTAGTTGTGTTAAGGTGACAATCTGAACAGGCTGTGTTTTTTTTGCTTAGCAGTTCTGTTGTTCCTGAGGATTAGGTCGTAGATTTAGGTGGTAAGGTTGGGTGAAGATGTCCCGCAATCACCACCACGATGGCTAATGCTCGGGAATTCTATCTGTAAGTACAATGGAGTCATTTCTAGGTTTCGTTTTTGATACGGCTAAGTTTAAGAAAGTAGATATTGTTGGCCTTACTTGTCTTTTTGTTTCTTGGCTCGATTCTGTTTACTTTTTTTAAATATCGACCTTGGTTGTCAGGATGCGTTAGTTAAAGTGTAGCCTAAAGAAGTAATTATGGAAAATAGTAGCGAAGCGATTAGGACTCATTCTGGAGTGAATGATGAAAAAGATGATATGATGGGGGTGGTTGTTGTGCTGGAGGAGGGGAAGAAACCAGCAGAAACTGACCCTCTGGGGCATTTGTTGCAAACAGGTAAAGAGCAGGGCGCCGTTACTTATGACGAAATCCTTGATGTTATGCCTGCTGCTGAAACAAATATGGATTTACTAGAGGATATTTTTGCAGCGCTTTTCGATCATGGCATTGAAATCGTAGCTTTGAAGGATGAAGGGGTGGATGAGGAAGATGTCGTAAGTGATGGAGATGAAGAGAAAGAGGCGGTTGTCAAAAAGCGTAAACCCCAAGCCGCAGCGAGTGAAATTGATCTCAGTCAGATTGAAATCGATGACTCCATTAGTCTCTACTTGAAAGAAATCGGGCGGGTTCCTCTGTTGACGGCTGAAGAAGAGGTCAGTTTGGCAAAACGTATGGAACTTGGCCAGATTGCATTGCAGCGAATCGAAGAGGGGGTGGATGATCCGGTTGAGCGAGAGCAGTTGTTGTGGGAAATTCGTGACGGTGAACGGGCCCAAGAGCATTTGATCAAAGCCAATTCTCGCCTTGTGGTTAGTGTTGCGAAAAAATATGTCGGGCGCGGGGTTCCATTCTTGGATCTTATTCAGGAAGGGAACATTGGGTTGATACGCGCTGTGACCAAATTCGATTATACAAGAGGATATAAGTTTAGCACTTATGCCACATGGTGGATTCGCCAGGCGGTTACGCGCGCTATTGCTGATCAAGGACGAACCATTCGCGTCCCGGTCCATATGTATGAACAAATCAATCGTTTGACGCGTACCAGCCGGCAATTGGTGCAAGAGCTTGGCCGGGACCCTACAACCGAAGAGATTGCAGAAGCCCTTGATGTGACGCCGAAGAAGGTCGAGCAGGTCATTAGAGTTAGCCAGCGCCCCCTGTCGCTGGAAATGCCCGTAGGGGAAGAGGAAGATAGCTATCTCGGTGATTTTATTGAAGACGAGGAGGCTCAGTCGCCTACGGAAGCGGCGTCGCAGCAGTTGTTACGGGAAGTCATCGATGAGATTTTTGCATCACTGAGTCCCCGTGAAGTGCGAATCCTTCAACTTCGGTTTGGCTTGGTCGATGGATATAGCTATACTTTGGAAGAGGTTGGCCGTAAATTTGGCGTCACGCGAGAACGAATACGCCAGATTGAGGCGCAGGCGTTGGGGCGGTTACGGCATCCAAGTCGCAGCCGTAAATTACGCGATTACTTAGCATGACGCTGTTCAATTGGCCCCACCGTATCTCCTCAACAGATTGAAGCGTTCGCCTCTTTCTCAATAACCCCGTTTCACCTAGAAACACATATTGTGGAGATTCTTAATGTCATCACTTCTCAAATTTGTTGGTGGCGTCCTTTTGGGCGCAGCGCTTGGCGCCGGCGTGTACGTAGTCGTCACACAAGACAATAAAGTGGGGTTCATTGATGATGTGAAGGTGTTTGTGAACGACGTCATAGCGGAAGGGAAACAGGCGGCAGAGATGAGAAGGGCGGAGTTGCAACTGGAGTTAGGTCAAAAGCCTGGCGGGTGATGATGCTCCTTCTATCGACGCTTGTTTGATGTAATTGCTCAATTCCAGATGAAAGCGCTGCACGCTAAAGCGCTTGGCATTGGCGCGACAGGCGGCAGGTTCATAGCCGTCTGGCTTGAATGCCACCAGCGCCGACGCCAGGCTTTCGGTTGTCTGTTCGGGGAAAAATTCGCCGGTTTCGCCGGGGAGAACCGTATCGAGGGCGCCGCCAGCGCCAAAAGCGATGACCGGGCGACCGGCAGCCTGAGCCTGCAATGGCGTAATTCCAAAATCCTCCAGCCCTGGGAAAATGAATGCCTGGCAGCGAGCCATTAGATCTTCGGCGTCGGCATCGGAAACCCGCCCCAGAAATTCAATGGTGGGGCCGGCCAGCGCTTCGAGACGATCTCTATCTCGGCCATCGCCAGCGATCATGAGCTTCGCTCCGATTTGGTTGCAGGCCTGAATTGCTAAATCGATGCGTTTGTAGGGGATCAGACGGCCGAGCGAGAGAAAGAAGGGCTCTGGCGCTTTTTTGTTGGGGCTGAAACGGCTGGTGTCGACGGGGGGGCAGATGATGTCGCTTTCACGATGATAATAGCGGCGGATGCGTTGCTGAATTTCAGTGGAGATGGCGATGAAGTGGGTGACGCGTTGGGCGGCGGCGTAATCCCAGCGGCGCAGAGCGGAGAGAATCGGGCGGAGTGCCAGTCCAACGGTCGGGTTCAGTCCTTCTTGAGCCAGGTAAGCGTCAGGGTTCCACACATAACGGGTGGGGGCCAGACAATAGCAGATGTGGATGGCGTCCATCCGGGTTTTTACGCCATGACAGAACCCGGATTTGTTGGAGAGCACCAGATCGTAGTCCCTGAGATCGGTCGAGGCGAAACCCAGCGGGTAGAAAGGTAGGTAGATTTGGTGATGATCATGGATGCCTGGAAGGCGATCGAGCCAGTTCGGGCGGATGTCCCACTGCTGCATCTCCGGCAGCGTCTTGTCCGGTGCGTAGATAGAGGTGTAGATGGGGGCGCGAGGGAAAAGACTGTGAAACTCGACCAGCACATCTTCGGCTCCGCCAAGTTGGTTGAGCCAGTCATGAACAAGGGCTAAAGTCATGGTGAAAATAATGCCATAAGATGGCGGGATTTGAAAAAATAGGACGCCTCTGCATCTCCTCGCGATTTTGACGCACAACATTCCTCAGAGTATAATCATTAGTTGCGTAGGGGAAGACCCAACCGTCTTCCCTACTTTTTTGTTTACTCACCGGGCGACTGGTTCGCCTGTCACCAGATACAAATTAAGGAAATGTAATTATGCCAAAACGAACATGGCAACCCAAAAAACGGAAACGAGCCCGTACGCATGGGTTCCGAGCCCGCATGAAGACCAAAGGCGGCCGCAACGTCATCAAGCGCCGTCGCCTGAAAGGCCGGAAGCGTCTAACCGTCTAAGTTTTCTTTTTTATTCAGTGCGCCGCCGTTACAGGTTACGCTCTCGTGAGCGATTTCAGGAAGTTCGCCGCAAGGGAAGAAGCGTCAAGGATCCGTTGGTGATTCTCGTTTACCTGCGTAACGATCTTCCGTATAGTCGTTTCGGCTTCACGGCCAGCCGGCGCGTTGGCAATGCCGTTCAACGCAATCGGGCGAGGCGGCTATTGCGCGAGTCGATTCGTTTGCAACTCGATCACATCGAAGCAGGTTGGGATCTGGTCTTGATCGCCCGGCCCGCCATCCTCAAGCAATCGTTTCAGCAGGTGGATGTATCCTGCAAGCGCTTGTTGGCAAAAGCCCATTTGCTGACGTCTTCGGTTGCTGTACCTCCCGAAAAGGATGAGATTCTGTGATTAAGAAAGTATTTCTCGTCTTTATTCGCTTCTATCAACGATTTATCTCGCCGGCGCTGGGTAGCAATTGCATTTACACACCCAGTTGTTCCTATTACGCATACGAAGCTATCGAAAAGCATGGCGTGCTACGCGGCGGCTGGCTGGGAGTTAAACGGATCGCTCGGTGTCATCCCTTTCATGAGGGCGGATACGATCCCGTGCCGGATTAAATCGGTTTACTCGCCTGCACTGCGAAGCCTTTGGCAACGTGTTGTCGGTGTTGGAGTCTAATGTGAAACGTTCTCACAAACGCATTTTAATTATCCTGGTTCTGTTGTTGGCTGTTGTCGCGCTTAGCGGCTGCGGCGGTGTCAAAGTGGATCCAGATACCGGGCAGACGGTCTATACCACCGGTATTTTTGAACCGCTGGCTGCGCCATTGCGGGCCATTATCGTTTTCTTCAACGATCGCCTGCTCACACCGTTGGGCGTGGCCTATACCTGGGGTTGGGCGATTATCCTGGTCGCAATCCTCATCCGTGGGCTTCTGCTTCCTTTGAGCTTCAAGCAAATGAAGTCGATGAAGGAGGCGCAGGTCAAGACGAAAGCCTTGCAACCGGAACTGGACAAACTAAAAAAGAAGTACGGCAAGGATAAGCAGCGGTTCCAACAGGAGCAGATGAAGCTCTATCAGGAACATGGCATCACCCAGGCGCAGATGGCGGGGTGTCTGCCCACGTTGATCCAGATGCCGATCCTGTTTGCGTTTTATTACGCTATTCTCGGTCTGGCAGCGGATACGGGCGTGGTGGGTAGCGGACGCTTGCAGGATCAACCCTGGTATTTCATCCCCGATATTTCCAAACCAGAGTATCGCACAGGCTTGAGTTGGTTGACCCAGGGGTTGTCATTCAGCGACATTGGTGGATCTTTGCAGTATTTGATCAGCCCCGATGTCTGGCCCTATTTGGTGCTGCCCATTCTACTGGCTGTCACCCAATTCTTCATGGTTCGCTCCAGCCAGGCTTCCCAACCCAAGCTCGGCAGTGATGATAACAACCCGGCTGCGGGCATGATGGGCCAGATGAGTTGGTTGATGACCGGCATGTTCGTGTTTTTCGCCCTCCAGGTTCCTGCCGGCCTGAGCCTTTACTGGGTGGTTGGCAACGCCCTGGCGCTGGGGCAACAACTCTATGTCAACCGCCAGAAGGACCGGTGGGAAGAGGATGCTAATTTGAAGACGGCGGCCATCATCAAGAAGAATGGCTCCGTCGATGATGATAGCGATGGAACCGATTCTGACGGTAAGCCCGTAAAAGCGGAAAAGGCCAGGCCGCCGAAGCCAGAGTCCTCCCAGGCAAAAAGCGGAACGCGACGCAAACGGCGCAAACGACGATAAAGAAACCAACTACCGTAAAACGCCAAACATAAACCGGAGCTAAGATGACTGAGTTTGTCGGACGCACTGTTGAAGAAGCCATCGAAACAGGTTTGGCCACGTTGAACCTGAATCGAGACCAGGCCGAAATCGAAATTTTGGAGGAAGGACGCACCGGCGTATTCGGCGTGGGTTCTCGCCCCGCCACCGTGCGGATCACCGCCCGTGGTTCTGCGCCCGCGCCACCGACGTCTGCCGAGGAGGATGCAGAAATGGAAACAACTTCCACCGATCAAATTTCCGGTCAGGAGCCTGATTCCGACCATGGCGTTGTCGCCAGCACAGAGGTCGGAGAGCAAGGCCAAAAGAGGGAGTCAGCTACGCTGGCGGAAGAAAGCGAACTCACGATGGAAGCTGAACTGACGCCGCTCGAACCAGTGGAACTGACGGAAGAGGAAGAAGTGCTGTCGATAGCGCAAGACTTTTTGCAGAACATGCTCAATCTCATGGGGTTGAAGACCCAAGTGGAAGCCTCCGTGGTCGAACCGGATGAGAACAATCGTGAGCAGGTTTTTTTGTTGAACATCGAGGGCGAAGACCTGGGGATTTTGATCGGCAGGCGCGGCGAAACGTTGGACTCCATCCAATACCTCGTGCGCTTGGTCGTCAACCGCTATTTGCACAACTGGCCGCGCATTGAGGTGGACGTTGAGCATTACAAGGAGCGACGCACGCTCAGTTTACAACGCCTTGCGAACACCATGGCCGATAAAGCTGTTCGGGAAAAACGCACGGTCGTGTTGGAGGCCATGCCAGCGCGCGAACGCAGATTGGTGCATATCGCGCTCCGCAATCGTGATGATGTCTACACCGAGAGTGTGGGCGAGGATGAGAATCGTAAAGTTAGCATTATTCCCTCTTGACATAGCCATATCCCGAACGCCTACGGTGAACAAAACCGAAACAGACCTGCAACGCTTATCGCAAGGTCTGTTTTATTTTGTGCACTAAGATGATTGGCTCAAGGTCTTACGATTGGCATATAATAACCAGGTGTCTGCTCCAAACGATGATCTCGAAAGACCACGCATTGGCTTATTGGCGACACTGCTGTCGACCGCACAGAACTATCGCGGCGCGGGCTTGAACACCTACAGCCATCAGCTTTTGCGCCACTTGCCCCAGCGCAACAGTCAGTTCAGGTGGTTGGCTTATGTCGGTGACGCCAACTATCGAGCGCGTCCGGGGCTTTCGCTGCGACAGCCTCGTTTTTCTACACAACGTCCTTTTATCCGTATTTTGTGGGAGCAACTATTTCTGCCTCAGGCTGCCAGGCGAGACCGCTTAAGTTTGTTACATGGTTTGGCCTACGCCGCGCCTCTGCTTGGTCACATCCCCACCGTCATCACCGTACATGATCTCAGTTTCCTGTTGTTCCCAGAGGCTTTTCGTCCGGGCAACCGTTTGTATCTAAGCCAGATGACAGCCCAAAGCTGTAAGCGCGCCCGCCGGGTGATCGCCGTGTCGCAAGCCACCGCCAACGATTTGACGCAATTGCTGGGCATTCCCAGAACCAAAATCGACGTGGTCTACAACGGCGTCGATAGCATTTACCGGCCATTGCCAGCAGCCGAAGTTGCTGCTTATCGTCGCCAGGCGGGATGGCCAGAACGTTTTTTGTTGATTGTGGGCACACTCGAACCGCGTAAGAATCATCTGATCTTGCTGGAAGCATACGCCCGCTACCGGCGCAGTGTGCGACAGCCCTTGCCACTTCTGATCGGGGGAGGCAAAGGGTGGGGCTATGATGAAATTTTCGAGCGAGTAGAGAGGCTGGGGTTGGAGCCGCACGTCCATTTCCTCGGTTACGTTCCCCTCCCCACCCTACCCTGGCTGTACAACGCTGCCAGCCTTTTCGTCTACCCCTCTCGCTATGAAGGATTTGGCCTGCCTCTGGCCGAAGCGATGGCCTGCGGTGCGCCTGCTATCACCACTTCGTCCAGCAGCCTGCCCGAGGTGGCCGGCGACGCCGCCTTGATCGTCGATCCGGACGATAGCGACGCCCTGGCCCAGGCGCTGGTCGACGTTTTGAACGATCCGGATCGGCAAGAGGCCATGCACGCTGCGGGCTTGGCCCACATCTCCCGGTTTAACTGGGCCGCTACGGCTGAAGCGACCGCGAAGTCCTACACACGCGCTCTGGAGCTGCAAGATGGCTGAGCGTTTGCTGAAGTTCCAACGACCGTTGATGGCGCTGTTGGACCTGGTTTTGGTTGTGGCGGCTTTTTTCCTGGCCTGGTATATTCGCTACGAATTGCAATGGTATCGTAGTGTCGATCCAGCCTCGTACACGGGATTCGGATTCTATCTGGAAATCGGTTTGCTGGCGGGCGTGTTTATGGTCGCGGCGCTTTCCCTCGAAGGCGCGTACAAACTGCCTCGCGGCGCCAGCTTCCTGAATGAGTTTTATCGACTGGTCACAGCCACATCCATCGTCACCATTATCTTGATGATGGGGAACTACATGTTCCAGCCAGCTTACCATTCCCGGCTAGTTTACGGCATCGCCGGACTTCTCATCCTCCTCTTCCTCACGATCAGTCGCATCGCCAACCGGCAACTCATGGCTCGGTTGCGTCGGCGAGGGATCGGCATCCGGCGGGTGTTGCTCGTTGGCGCGGGTGAAGTCAGCCGCATGATTATGCGCGTGCTGCTCGCCAAGCCTGACTTGGGTTTCGAAGTCATGGGTTTTCTGGACGACAATCCTGCAAAGGGCAAAAAGAACCTGGGCCCATTTTCAGCATTAGGTTCTATCGATAATTTGGCCCAAGTGATCGATCAATACCGCGTGGAGGAGGTGATCATCACTCTTCCCTGGCAGTATCACCGTCGCATCATGAGCGTGTTGAACCAATGCACGCATCTCAATGTCCGCGCCAGGGTTGTGCCCGACGTCCTCCAACTGAGCCTGGACCAGGTGGATGTGGAGGTGCTCGACGGCATCCCCCTGCTCGGCGTCAAGACTGTTTCCATCTCTGGCTCGCGCCTGGCCATCAAGCGCACGCTCGATGTACTCATCACCCTGGTCGGCATGATCGTCATCTTGCCCGTCATGGCGCTGGTGGCCCTGGCCATCAAACTGGATACACCAGGGCCGGTTCTTTTTGTGCAAAAAAGAATTGGCAAGAACGGGCAACCCTTCAATGCTTTCAAGTTCCGTTCGATGGTGGCGGATGCAGAAGATTTGCGCGGCGATCTGACCGATTTCAACGAAGCGGACGGGCCCCTTTTCAAGATAAAGAACGATCCGCGCTTGACAAGAACGGGACGATGGATACGTCGCTTCAGCCTGGACGAACTTCCGCAAGTTTTCAACGTTTTACGCGGCGAAATGAGTCTGGTTGGCCCTCGCCCCGCCCTGCCCGAAGAGGTGGATGCTTACGAATCCTGGCATCGTAAACGTTTGGAAGTGACGCCAGGCTTGACCGGTATGTGGCAGGTTTCAGGACGTTCCAATCTAAGTTTCGACGAAATGGTGATGTTGGACATCTACTACGTCGAAAACTGGTCGCCATTCCTCGATCTCAGTATCATGTTACGCACGATCCCCAAAGTGCTTTCCGGTGAAGGAGCCTATTGACATGGCAAACGCCCCATCTCTTGAAAATCGCGGCCGGCCTCGCCTTGATCAGGCCACCGCACAGGCCTGTTCGGATTTCTTGCGTCGTCTCGTGCAAACCCCCAGCCTGTCCGGGCAAGAGGCTTCGGTCGCTCGCATGGTGGCGTCGGAAATGCGCAACAACAGCTTTCCCAGCGTCCATGCCGACCGGATTGGCAATATCATCGGTCGCTACGGTCGTCCAGGCGGCCCTATCCTCCTGTTGAACGCGCACATGGACACCGTGGATATCGGAGACCCTGACGCCTGGACGCGCGATCCTTTTAGCGGAGAAGTGAGCCAGGGGCGATTGTACGGTCGCGGCAGCGTGGACATGAAAGGTGCGCTGGCCGCCATGATTTATAGCGTGGGCCTGTTGGCGCGGCATGGAGTCGATTTACCCGGCGAAGTGGTGGTGGCGGCGGTCGTCCAACAAGAGCCCACCGAGGGCATGGCGATGCGGGTTTTGGTGGAAGAAGAGGCGCTCCGGCCTGATTGGGTGATCCTGGGGGAGCCGACCAACATGCAAATCGCGCGGGGGCAGCGCGGACGCATGGAAATCCGGGTCTCGACCTTCGGTCGCTCCAGCCATTCGTCCGTTCCCGAGCAGGGAGAGAACGCCCTTTACGGCGCAGCGCGTCTGATATTTGGCATCGAATTGCTTAATGCTGGATTGATGAAGGACGCGGTATTAGGAGCGGGCAGCATCGCCGTGACGGAACTCACATCGGTGGCCGGTAGCCGAAATGCCATTCCCGACCGTTGCGAAATGGTTGTCGACCGGCGCTTGACGTTGGGAGAAACAGCCGCACGCGCACTTTCCGAAATCGAGGCCCTTTTGCAGCGTGAAGGCGTTCGCGGTCGCGTCGAAACAGGTTATTATCGTAGCGTGAGCTACACGGGCTACAAAACAGAAGGCCCCGAAGTCTATCCGGTTTGGATTCTACCTGAGACCCATCCCCTGCTCATACAGACTTCGGCATCGCTAGAAAGAAGCTTGGGGCGAAAACCGATGGTGGGGACTTGGGCTTTTTCCACTGACGGCGTCTACACCATGGGCGAAGCGGGCATCCCCACCATTGGCTTTGGCCCGGGCGATGCTCGCCACGCGCACACCGCCGACGAAAATATTTCTCTGGCAGACGTTCACCAGGCCGCCCAGGCATATGCGGATTTGGCTATTGATCTGTTAAACTACCTGGCCTGACGAAAACCAGAAGTCAGAAGCCAGAGATCTGTCGGTTCGCACGCGCATGATCTGAAAAACAACTCCCACCTGTCAACCATTTCCATGTCACTATTCCGTACACTCATTCCCATTCTCTACCAGGGCGCCGGCGCCCTGCTGATTTTTTATGGGCTGTTCATTCTTGCTTCCCTCACGTTGTTCTGGCTCCATCGCCGACGGCATAACTGGCCTGCCTGCGACGCAGAGATCGTCGAATGGCCCCCCGTCACGGTGCAAATCCCCATCTACAACGAGCCGAGGGTGGCCAGGCGTGTGGTGGAAGCTGTCGCCGCCCTGGATTATCCACGGGACAAGCTCCAGATTCAGGTTTTGGATGATTCGACAGACCGCACGACGCCCATCCTGGCCACCCTGGTTGCGCTCCTGCGCCGGACGCACGGCCTGAATATCCAACACCTGCACCGCCAAGCGCGCCGCGGCTACAAAGCTGGCGCGCTGGCCGACGCCCTCCCCCAGGCCACCGGCGACTTCATCGCCATTTTTGACGCCGACTTCGCTCCTGAACCCGACTGGCTGCGCCGCACTCTGCCTGCACTGCTGAAAAAACCGCAGTTGGCCTTTGTCCAGACTCGTTGGGGCCACAGCAACCGTTCGCAGAACCCCCTCACCGCGGCCCAGGGCCTGGCGCTGGACGGGCATTTCGTCATCGAGCAGCAAGCGCGCTCGGCGTCTGGTTTCATGCAGAATTTCAACGGCAGCGGCGGCGTCTGGCGTAAGGCGGCCATCACGGCGGTTGGCGGTTGGACCAGCGACACCGTCACCGAAGACCTGGACCTTTCGTACCGCGCCCAGTTGGCGGGCTGGCGAGGCGCTTACCTGAATGACGTGGAGGCGCCTGCCGAAGTGCCTCCTTTGCTGGTCAGCTTCAAACGACAACAGCGACGTTGGGCCAAGGGTTCGGCGCAAACACTGCGAAAACTGGCGGGTCCGATTCTGCGCAGCCGGCATTCATGGCCCAAACGCCTTTACGCGCTCTTGCATTTGGGGGGCTATGCGACGCATCTGCCCCTGCTCGCCCTGCTTTTTCTCACCCTGCCGCTGGCGCTGATCCCCCATTTCTCGCTGCCCCTGCCATTCATCGGCTACATCTCCATGTTCGTTTCGGTGGCTCCTTTTGTGATGTACGGGTTGTCTCAGCAGCAATTGGGGGGCAGGCGGGGCCTGAAACGCTTGTGGGTTTTGCCGGTGCTGGCCCTGATCTCGTTGGGGCTTTCGCCGATGATGGGCCGCGCGGTCTGGGAGGGCTTATGGCATCGGGGCGGGGCTTTCGAGCGCACGCCCAAACAGGGCAAGGGGCCGCGACATCTGGCCTTGCCGGAAGGGGAAAGCCTGCGCCAATTGCTGCCCGAGGCGATGATCCTGGTTTATGCAATGGTCACACTGTTTGTCATTGCTGCGCGTGGGCAATGGGCGCTTGTCCCCCTACCCTTGTTGTTCACCCTGGGGACGAGTCTGGTGCTGTTCATCGGCCTCAGTGAGTATCAAATGGCCCTCTCCGCCGCGCCCCGGACAGGTCGCTTCACCCGGCCATCCGTTTCGGCCACATCTCCCTCGGACTAGGCTGCTGTGTGGGCGGGCGTCGCCTTTTGGGTGCTTGGTCTGGCCGTTCTGTTCGCGGCCTGGGATGCCGGACGGCGCATTTTGAACGAGGATGCGCCCCCTCAGCCGCCACAGGAAAACACCGCCCTGATCCTGCCCTGTCGCGGCGTCGATCCGGAATTTCCCGCGTTTTTGCAGGCTTTGGCGGGCCAATCGCTGCCGAAATATAAACTTTTTTTCGTCGTCTCTGCTCCTGATGACGAAGCCGTTCCCCTGATCCGGGATTTCCAGGCGAAACATGCCGGCCTGGCCGAGTTGGTCGCATTTCCGCCGCCGCCCGGCTACGCCGGCAAGATCGCCAACATGCTGGGCGGGGTCGAAGCCGCTACCGCGGGGGATTACGCGTATCTGGTTTTCCTGGATTCGGACACGGTTCCCGATCCGGAATTCGCCGCGCATCTGATCGCGCCGCTTGCACGCGGGGAAGCGATGTTGACGACCGGAGCCCGGATTCTTGTCCCACAGCAAGGGACTTTGGCCCAGTGGGTGGCCAGCCTCTGGCTCCTCAGCAGTCTGCCCGGGGTGGCGCGGCCGCAGTGGGGCAGCGCCTGGGGCGGGGCGATGGCCATGCGCGCAAGCGACGCCACGCGGTTGGATGTGACCCGCATCTGGAAAGACGCTTTTTCCGACGATCATACGCTTTCGCGGGCGGTGCGAGCGGACGGCGGGCGCATCGCTTTCGTCTCGCACTGCCTGGTTCCCATCCCCATCCATTATCGCTGGCCCGACATGGTGGATTTTCTCGTGCGTCAGCTTGTCACCATCCGTGTGCACGATTTCCGCCTGTGGTTACTGACATGGATGATGGCGTACCCCCTGGCGCTGCTGCTGGTGGGGCTGGGCCAGATGCAGGGAGGACAGTTCCTGGGGGCGGGCCTGACCTTTTCGGCCTTGCTTCCCCTGACGTTCGCCTACCACCTGTTGAACGAGGCGGTGTGGAAGCGCCTGCGCCTGCCAGCCGTTCACTTCCGCCAGCGCCCTCTCTGGCAGCAGGCGGGCGCGTTTGCCGCCCTGATCTTCGTTCACCCCTTCGTGATGGTGCGTTCGGCGCTCCTGCGAAGTTTCATCTGGCGCGGGCGCAGGTATGTTGTTCGGGGTGGGAGGATTTTGTGTGAAACCCTTCGATAGGTTCAGGAGAGGCCATCAAACCAGCAGTATTTGTAAGAATTGAAAGGGTTTATTCCCCGGTTTCCTGGTTTAGCGGTTTCCTGCTATACTCAATCCATCAATCTCAATCAGCACACTCAGGTCTACGGGAGACTTGAAATGCTCAGACATATTTTGCTCGCGTTGTCTCACAGCGACAGCATGCAACGATTGGTCATCGGTTTTCCCCCTGCGCGACGTGTGGCAAGGCGTTTTGTAGCGGGAGAGAAGCGAGAAGAGGCGTTGGCGGTTATTCGCCAGTTGAATCAGGCGGGAATGCAGGCCACTATCGATTATCTGGGTGAACATGTCACGGAACGGGAAGCGGCCGCGGCCAATGTTGATGAATACGTCGCCTTGCTCGGTGAGCTTGCCGCTAACGATCTGGAAAGCGGCGTCTCGCTCAAGCTGACGGCGATGGGATTGCACATCGACACGGAGTTTTGCTACGACAACGTGCGGCGCATCGTSKCSGCGGCCMGAGACARCGAGCGTTTCGTGCGCATCGACATCGAGGAATCGGCCGTGACGGMTGTGACCTGGGACATTTACCGGCGCTTACGCACTGAATTCGATAACGTGGGCACGGTGGTTCARGCTTATCTGTTCCGTACGCAAGATGATGTGCAGGCGTTCATCGATGAGGGCATCGCCGATCTGCGCCTGGTGAAGGGCGCTTACGACGAACCCGCGGACATCGCCTGGCAGGAGCGCGTCGCCATCCAACGGGAGATGATTTTACTCAGCAAGATGTTGCTCACGCCCGAAGCGCGCGCAAAGGGCGCTCGCCTTGCTGTTGGCTCCCATGACGACGCGGTCTACAATCCTGTGGCCGCTTTCGCCGCCGAACAGGGCATCGACCCGGGTAGCTGGGAAATTCAGTTTCTCTACGGCATTCGCCGCGACGAGCAGAAACGGCTGGTGCAAGCGGGACATCGCATGCGCATCTACGTGCCCTACGGCGAGGCCTGGTATCCCTACTTCATGCGCCGCCTGGCCGAACGCCCGGCCAACCTGGTCTTTTTCATGCGGGCGCTTGTCGGCGGGTAAAGAAAGAGGCTCAAGGATCAACGACTAAAGATTAAGGATTCTTCCGCAAATCGTCCTTAATCTTTGATCTTTTGTGACTATACAGGTGAAGCCGCTCTTTTTGCGTCATGTCGAACGGATGTGAGACATCCCCCCATTTTGAAGGAAAATTTCTCATAACGAGGGGATTAGTTCCCTCGTTCCGCTCGGGACAGGCCTCCCGTTGGTCGTCGAAATGACGGTGACCTGTACAGTTACGATCTTTTATCATTGTTTCTCAAGCATCAATGTGCAAAGATGAGGGACGGTGATTCTGAACCAATACCAAAAATACGATGGAACGACACGACAAACTACGAAAACGCCTGGTAACCAGCCATCAGGCGGTGCTCTCCGTGATCGAAACGCTCGATGGCGTCACCGCTGCGGAACTGAGCGCCAACGACGGCTGGTCGGGCAAAGACCTGCTGGCCCATCTGGCCGCCTCTGAACTCGGGCATTGTCATGTCATCCGCCAGTTGGTGGCGGACCGCCCCACCCTTATCGCTGACTTCGACCTGGATACGTTCAATAACGCCGAAGTGGCGAAAAGACGCCGGCGTTCCTGGGAAGCCACGATTGCCGAGTACCGCGCCAATCGCGCTGCGACATTGGCCTTACTCGACACCATCACCGAAGCGGATTGGGAAAAAGCGGGCCCGCACCCCGGCGGTTTCGACACAACCGTGGAAGGCGTGTTCCGCGTCATCGCCATCCACGAAAAACGCCATCTCAGAGATCTCAATAACGCCCTGAAAAAACAGTAGGGACAATCGGGCAGGATTGTCCCTACGTTTCAGGTTGAGCACACTGTGATTGTGTTTCTGCTGGAAGTCGTCCCCCAACGCATTCCAACAAACAATCACAGAGGCGTGCTCGTCTATTTCCAGCAATATCTTTGCCGGAGAGGAGGAAGAGCCAGGATGAGCTTGAGCTAAGGTAGGTTCCCCCTTCCCACCCGGCCTCTATGCAGCACCCTGGCTAACCTATACAGACGTAAAAGGCGCTGAAAAGTCGCGTTCGCGCAAAAAGTTTAAGCTTCGCCGATTTATAGCGTTGGAAACCAAACCATCAAGGCCACGGCAACGCCCGCCAGGATCAGATATTCCAGCCCCCGGCGGCGGGTGAGTTGCCCCAAAAGCTCCTGATGCGCCAATCCAACCAGCAAGTAAAACTGCACCAACAGAATCAAGCCCATGCGCGCCGAGGCGAAAGGCCAGTAATTGAACACCCACGTGCTTTGCGCCATCACCAGAGCGATCACGACACTGTACAACAGCGCCTGCCTGAACCGGTACTGTACGCTTCGCAACAACTCCAGCGTCAGCAGGCCCGAGATCACGCCGATGGCCGTGGCCGAGATCAGGGAGCGGCTGCGGGTGGTGTAAATCAAGATGAAAACCACGGCGGCCGTTGCATACGCCAAGATGTTGAGCGTAAGCCGGGCGCTGCGATAGTGGGGCTCACCGGGAGCAATCGTATGGTATTCGGCCACCGTCACGGCTGCCAGAGCCAGGCCGGTCAAGGCGAGCACGGCGAACCACAAGGCGTTGGTGGGGGCGGCGGGCAGAATCGCGGCGGCAGTGAGGACAATCGCGCCGGGAAGCGCCCAGTAGCGATAGGTGTGCTTCAACAAGCCTGGCTGCGGATGCGTGCGGATGGCCGCCTCCAATCCGGCGCAGACGATGGCGACAGCCACCAACGCCACCAACAGTTCGGCATTCAGCGAAGCTGAAATGGGCGAACCGAGCACCTCGAACGAAACGACGCGCTCAGGCAGGGTGAGCACAGCGCCCAGGGCGAGCGCCATCAATGTGGCCCATAACGCGACGCTTAAGTGGCTGCGATAATCAGACATGGCGGGTGGCAGGTGGCAGGTGGCATGTGACAGGTGGCGTGAACGCCTGCGCGCATTCTAGGGGGCGGCGCTCCGCCTGTCAACTTTCGTGTTGCGCCCGGCCCCGATTCGTTGACGACACCCGGCTTTTGCCTGTACAATGCAAGGCAACTTCTCAGCAAAGAAAGGAGCCTTTCCCCCATGACAACCAGTAAGCGCCCCGTTTTCATCGATCTGGACCTACGCGTGAGCGAAGCCGGCGCTGGAGCCTATCGCGTGACCGCACAAACCGGCAAAAGCGGCCTCGCCAGGGCGTCTTTGGATTGGAAAGCGCTAAGCTCGGACGATTTCGTCGCCAAGCTGACGCGCATCCGTGAGGAACCGTTCACCACAGAAGAAACGCTGCTCCGCGAAGTGGGCGAGACGCTCTTTGGCGCGCTATTTCAGGGGCAAGTTCGGGATCTGTTCGTCGGCGTTTATGGCCAGGAAGTGCAAACTAACGAAAATGCCCACCTGCGCATCCGCCTGGATATCGACGAAACGGCGAGCGAGGTGGCGGTGCTGCCCTGGGAATTGATGTCCTGGCAGGATGTTTTTCTGGCCACACAGATCAAAACGCTGGTGACGCGGCAGTTGCTCAGCCTGGATTACGGCGCCATCAAGTCGCTGAAGGTGGCGGGCAAGCCCAAAGTGCTGATCGTCATTCCTCGCGGCTCGGGGCTGGCCACAGACGCCGAGGAAGCAACCATCACCAAGGCCCTGGCGAACGCCGCCATCCCCTATGAGCTTCTCAAAGGAAAGACGCCGCTGCAAGATGTGGACGATAAACTGGCGGAGGGCGATTTCAACATCTTCCATTTCATCGGGCATGGCGATTTCGAGAAGCAAGAGGACGGCCTCATGCACGGCGCGCTTCGCTTCAACAGCGCCTGGGAAGACTTGGAAGAGGAGGAAGATGAAGAATGGATCGAAGACAGCCGCTTGCAGGCGTTATTCGGAAATCACAAACAAATCAAGGTGGTGGTGCTGAACGCCTGCCGCGGCGCGGTTGTGGATGAACACCGCTCGGGGCATGGGTTTATTGGCGTCGCCCCGGCTTTGCTGCGGGCCGGCGTTCCGGCCGTGGTCGCCATGCAATACGCCATCCGCGATGATGTCGCCCTGCAATTCGCCGAAACATTCTACAATCGTCTCAGCGAAGGCAAGTGGGCGGGCCAGGTGGACACAGCCGTCACCCTGGGCCGCAATGCCTGCTATTTGAACTATCCCAAAGATCGCGGGTTCGCCACACCGGTGTTGTACCTGCGTTCGGAAGATGGCATAGTTTTCAGCGGCTTACGCGACGCCTCTGTCGCCCCGCCCTTTGGCTTGGCCCCCGACGATTGTCCTCCGCCCCCCCGCCCCGACGACGCCCTGCTCCACGATCATCGCTACGACACGGCCGAAACCATGATCAAGACCACCGCCATGCTGGAGGAGCGCTATGGTCTAGCCCAAAGACAGATCGATCAGTTGGAAAGGATGAAATTAGAGAAGCCACTGCTGGCTGCCGGCGGCGCTGTGGATTTGCAGATCGAGCAGCTTCAGGAGCAGCGGGTCGCCCTTGAGCGCAAGCTGGAAGAGACAACTGCCGTCCTGCGCTGGAAACTACACGAAGCTTGTCTGGAAAAGCTAAGGCTGCAAGACAAACTGGAACTGTTCATCGAGGAACGCGAGGGGCTGGAAGCGCTGAACGAGTACGTTCCTTATGAATTGAAAAACGACATCTCGAATATGCAGAAACGCATTCGTTCCCTGTCTGATGTGCTGAAGGCGGGGGAGAAATATCGTTAGTAATCGTCCAAGAATTAAGTTTCCGATTGGGGGTGCTGGATATTGGTTATTGGTTATTCGATATTGATTTCTCGGTCAGACACCCTCAATATCCAATATCAAATAACCAATAAAAACGGATGCTGTTTTTAGGTGACCACTCAGGACTCAGCCAGATGGAAGGGATTGAAGTCGGTGTCCCGGTCGAAGTAATCCTCTCCCTCCCCCTTTTTTAGAGCGCCCACCGCCAGATAGGTGATGGGGGTGAATCCGATCTCGATGGCGACTTTGAAAATGTAATTGGCGACGATGAGACTGAGGGCAATTGCAGGTGGGAACACGCCCAATAAGGTCGCGATCAGCACGAACAACACCGTATCCACGCCTTCCCCCACCAGGGTGGAACCGATGGTGCGGGTCCACAGCCAGCGGCCCTCGGTCAGCACCTTCATGCGGGCCAGCACATAAGAATTGCTGAACTCGCCAGCCCAGTACGCGGCCAGGCTGGCGATGATGATAGCGCCTGTGCTGACGCCGCCAAGGATAGCGTTATAGGCAGACTGGCCAAAAGCCGCGGGATCGGCGGGGCGGGGCATGTTGGGGACGGTTTCGGCCATACCCTCGAACACAAATCCGCCCCAGGCCGGATCGCCGGGCAGCAACCCCAGAAACCAAAAGGAAACGACCATCAGCAGGGCGCTGGCAAAACCCACCCAGATCACCCGGCGGCCTCGCGCGTAACCGTAGACCTCGGTCAGGACGTCGCCGAAGATGTAGGCCAGGAGGAAAAGTAGGGTTCCGCCATCGAAGGCCAGGGGTAGGCCCAAGATCGACATGCGCAGATCGATCAGTTTGGCGGCGCTGGCGATGTTGCTGGTCAGCAGCACCGTCACGAACAGCGCCATGATGATGTCGTAGTAGCGGTAAGATCGCTTCATGCTTTCAACGTTTGAACAGGCTCGCAAAGAAATGCTTGATGCGCAGGATGAGCTTCGCCCAAAGGCTGGGTTCAGGTTGAGGGCTGGGTTCAGGGTAAGGCTCGGGGGGCTGCCCGGCATGTTCCAGGCGGGCGCTGGCGAGTTTGCCTGCCTTATCGAAATCGATACGGGCGTAGGTCAGGTTGCGTTGATTCATGTATTTTTCGGGGTGGTTGATCAGGTCTTGCCAGGTTTCGTCGGTGGCTTCGCTGAAATCACCCTTCCAAATCCAGGTTCCGGTGTTGAGATAGATCGCGCCCGACGGCAATTCTTTTTCGATGGCTTCGTGAATGTGCCCGAAGAGGATGACCTGCGCCCCTTCTTTGCGGGCGATGCGTTCGGCCGCCTCCTCCAGCCGGCCGGCGGCCAGGTAGGTAAAGGCCGAGTCTCTCAGCGCACCGAGATGGTTGTTCTCCAAGTCGAGCGCGTGGGCAAAGAATTCGGC